>NZ_CAWMYC010000146.1:0-37680 GCF_963872035.1 Scytonema sp. HK-05 | reverse complement strand
ATTGAGTAGGTTATAACCGTGTAAACACGCCAAATGTAGAGACGCGCCATGGCGCGTCTTTACACAATATCGCGCGTCTTTACACAATCTACCGCAACCTATGAAGCCCAAGTTCAAAGATAAATATCGAATTGAATCTATTCGGTTGCCAAATCGGGACTATGCTGCCAATGGATGGTATTTCGTGACCATATGCACGCATCAGCGCCAATCGTTTTTTGGTGATGTCATTGAGGGGAAAGTACGCTTATCGGAAATAGGACAAATAGCACAACAATATTGGGCAGACATTCCCAGCCATTTTGAATATATATATGTAGATGCTTATGTCATTATGCCCAATCATGTGCATGGCATAGTGGTTATAGACAAACCCCATAATATAGAGATGAGCCATGGCGTGTCTCTACACCAAAATCAAACGCAAGCAACAGACCAATCAAATAAATTTGCACCTCTAAAACGTGGTTCATTGCAGGTTATTATTAACGCCTACAAATCATCTGTCACCCGTTGGTGCAGGAAAAATGGTCAAGAGCATTTTGGTTGGCAAACAAGATTTTACGAGCATATCATTCGTGCTGATGGTTCTCTAGACCAGATTCGAGAATACATTATTAATAACCCCCTCAAATGGGAACATGACAAGAATAATCCAGCAAATTTGTGGATGTGATGCATTGCATTTCACGTTCTAGAGACGCGCCATGGCGCGTCTCTACAATATAATCGGTAAAAATAAATATATAATTCTCAATTCTCAATCTCCCTCCTATGACTGCCCTAACAGTTAATCTCAATGCAGTCATTGAACTGACAGATGAGCAATTTTTCCAGCTATGTCAGGCAAACCGCGATTTGAGGTTTGAACGCACTCCAACCGGAGAATTAATTATCATGCCACCTGTAGGGGGAGAAACAAGCAACCGTAATGGTAGGCTAAATCAGCAGTTATTTAATTGGGCGGAGGCAGATGGAACAGGCATCGCCTTTGATTCCTCTGGTGGTTTTAAGCTTCCCAACGGTGCGGATCGTTCCCCTGACGCTTCTTGGGTAACACTGGAACGCTGGAATGCACTAACTCAAGAACAACAAACAAGATTTCTACCGCTTTGTCCTGATTTTGTAGTTGAGTTACTTTCGCCGAGTGATAGTTTGAAAGTTGCTCAGGAGAAGATGACGGAATACAGAGATAATGGCGATCGTTTGGGTTGGTTAATTAATCGTAAGTCTCGGCAAGTAGAAATTTATCGCCAAGGGCAAGAGGTTGAGGTGGTTGAATCTCCTGCTAGTTTGTCAGGGGAAGATGTCCTGTCTGGGTTTGTTTTGAATTTGGAGGCGCTTTGGTAATAATTATAAGATAATCATTTTATTTTATCTAACAAAGAATATTTTTCAAATAATTGGCGGAAAAAACTATAAATGAGATTTTCTGCGTTTATTTCTTTAAGTTCAGAAACACCAAATCGGTAAACTTCATAATCGGCTAGTCTAAGTTTTCTATCCTCAGACACCATTTCAGCGTATAGTTTTGAACTAGCAACATATTTTTGTGAATCAGTATCTATTTCTGAATAATGCTGCATTCCATCAACTTCAATTACTATGCGATATTGGTCAGACAGTAAAAGTAAAAAGTCCATTCTTTGACGAGGTAATTGCTTGTCTCCTGAAAATTGGCGCTGCCTTAAAGTATATGGATCATAGTGCAAATATACCTGCGGAATAAGTGCTGGGAGTTTCTCTGTTAACTCCTGGCGGAAATACTTAAAATAAGTTTTATAAATTAATTCTTCCTCTTTGCTACCTAATGATTTACGTAAGCGAGCGTAAAGTTTTCTTTCAATATCAATAGTTTCTATTGTTTTAGGGAAAACGCCTTGATTAATATTCCTCCACCAATCTATAAGTTCTGACCATAATAAGCCGTGACGTTTTATCGGTCGGTCATACACAAGACAATATTCAGCATTTTTCACTATTTCTATATCATTGCTAACTGCATCTGAAAGTACGATCTCTGGCTTGGGTCCATCAGCAGCGAATATCAAATTTTTAAATTGACGACCTATGCCTGCGCTTGTTAAGTAAAGACTATGCCCATTTTTGTCTATTTCAAAACCACAAATGGTACAGATATTTCGTAATTGATTTTTGCTATCTTCTGGTACATAGGATTGAATTAAAACAAATTCAATGGCTTTTAAAAAACTTTTTACATCCGCTGGATTTTTCCAGTCAATAGAGGAATAATATGCCTCCACAAGAGTACGACGTGAACCACTAATAAATGGAGAATTTACAGTACCAGGTTGTAATCCAACTGCCGAAAAAATATCGCCAATATCGCGTAAAACCATATTATTTACACAAAATTCACGAAATTCCATCTTGAGGCTGGCTAATCCAGAATCCATAATCAAGAGCAAGAAAGTACTGAAAGGTTATTATAGGATGTGTATTCTGCTTTATGACAGACAGCCAACCTCTTATAGGATTGCTCTCATCTTATCCAAAGTCTGATCGCACCCTATAAAAAATATAACTAGAGGTAAAAATGCAGAAGCAGCTTAAACAAATGGTTGTATCCGATCTAAAAGTGATGATGGGAAAACCCCTTATTGCGGGAACACGCATCACTGTTGAGTTAATTTTAGAAAAGCTAGCTGCGGGAGAAACCCCAGAACAGATTTTGCACGCTCACCCGCGACTTAGGCGCGAAGGAATTCAAGCAGCTTTAGCCTTTGCAGATGAGGTTTGATGTCCACCTAATGGATGCATGCTGAAGTGCGATCGCCCTCATCAAAATGCGATCGCGCTCATCTCCAAATAAGTGGAATTTTCTTCAAAAAAATAAATTAATGGTGCTGTATCCAAGCCGACAATTTGCCCTTGTAACTGGGCTAACCATTCCATGAGTCGCGTTCCTGATTGACATATTCTTGAGCATCAATGTCATTCCAGACTTCTTTACCCAACCCTTCCAATTCCAAAATGCTGCGCTTGGGCTTAGGTGTCATCGTCACCCGTTGACGAATTAAGCTTGACAATTCTTGAATCAACCGCATTTGCTCATCAGGGGTGAGACTTTCAGCTAGATAACGTACTGCATGATAATTTGACATAAACTCTGTGTGAAGAAATCTCAGGCTCTAGGCTCTATTTCAACAAATGGTTATATCTGATTCAGCAAAACAGATAATATATTAACGTTATGATTTATCCAGAGTATTAGGTTGCAAAATCTGGAGTGCCCTCATGACAGTCGATTTAACATCACAAGCCTCACCTGATTTTGTCAGCGTACTCTCACTCGCTGCGACTGCGTATCAAGGACACACGAATCATCGCCCTAGTGCTGAAGTCGTAGTCAATGCTTTGCTGCAAGCGGAAAAAGCTGCTAAACAGCAACGAGTGACGTATCCTTTTGAGTCTTTGGTTGGTCAATGGCGGCTATGCTTTGTCACTGGAACCAGAAAAGTCAGAAAGCAAGCTGGAATTGTCTTGGGCAAAGGTTTTTATCTGCCTAAGTTCGCTCCAACTCATATTTCCTTTCATACCACACAAGCTTCAGATGCGACTTCAGCTAGAGCGGAAATTAGCAATTCTGTTCAATTGAATCCTGTTTTATTAAAGCTTCAAGGACCAGCACAATACCCAGGAAAGAAAAACCTATTGGCGTTTGACTTTATCCAAATGCAAATCAGTCTGTTTGGTCGTGTGATTTACAGCGGTCAGATACGAGGCGGAAAAGGTCAGGCGGAGAATTTTTATAGTCAACCGGTAGCGAAACTACCCTTCTTTGCGTTTTTTTTAGTAACAGAAGACTTGATTGCAGCTCGCGGTCGTGGAGGTGGGCTAGCACTGTGGATTCGAGAAAAATAAATGTTAAATGTTATATCCTCGATTGAGCGAATTATTTATATTTATAGCGGTTTGCAATTGGGTAAGGTACACAAAGAAATAATGAACCACAGATGGACACAGATGGACACAGATAAATCTGTACTTGATTCAGATGACAAGCGCTATAATTTTCCGATTTGACCACAGTTTTGACCAGAAATAGAGCAGACATCAAGAAAGTAGATAATAGCCTAGGAAAAATATTCACACCTAGAAATTAAACAGCAGATGTTTTCAGTCTTTGTACGTCGTTTTTGCCTTTCGTTTGGAGTCGTTATTCTGCTTTCGTTGATGTTGCTTCCAGTCAAAGCACAACAACCATCTCTAACTTCTTCATCTCCAAGCATCGCTGAGTCATCCTTACAGCAACAACAAATTCATCAAACCGCACCGCTTGCAGGTGGAATGATGAAAGTAAGCGCACAGCTCACTCCAGCACAGTCCAATACTCGATTATTTCAAGAACGGTTAAAAAATCTTGATGTTTCAGCAGCTCAAGGTAAAGTCGGCATCGGGGTTTTGGACCTTAATAGCGGTCAAAGCTGGTTTCTCAATGGTAAGCAGCGCTTTCCCATGCAAAGCGTGTATAAGCTTCCTTCTGGCATAGCCGTTTTAAAACAAGTAGACGAGGGCAAGATTTCGCTCAAGCAATTAGTCACCATTATGCGTCAGGACTTTGCTCCTGGATCGAGTCCTATGATCAAGGAATTCAAAGGTGATAGAGTACAGATCCCACTGCGAAACGTTCTAGAAAGCTCTGTGGGAATAAGTGATAATACTGCAGCTGACGCTTTGGTGCGATTGCTTGGTGGAACTAAGCAAGTTAATGCTATCTTAAGCAAGCTGCAAATTCGCAACATTCGCGTTGATAGATTAGAGCAGCAGATGCAGCCGGAGAGTGTGGGACTCAAAAACTTTCAACCTGAATTAGCTGACGAACAAAAATACAAGGAAGCTGTGGAAAAGATTCCAGATAGCGTCAAGAAAGCTGCTCTCCAAAAGTATCTCACCGATCCACGAGATACTGCTACTCCCGAAGCTATGGTTGACCTTTTGGCAAAGCTGAACTCAAATCAGTTATTGTCCGAAAACTCTACCGCTTTGTTGCTAAAGATAATGACCGATTCTCCAACAGGACAAAAGCGGCTAAAAGCAGGACTACCTGAAAATTGGTCGATCGCACACAAGACTGGTACAGGTGCAGATGTTCTCGGCATAGGTACTGCAACAAATGATGTTGGAATTGTTAGTTCGCCGGACGGAAAGCGTGTGGCGATCGCCGTATTTATAGCTGGTTCAAAAGCTCCTCTGGAAGAGCGCGAGAAAGTGATGTCCAACATCGCCTCAAGAGTAGTACAGGCGATGCAATAGACCGATTCCTTGCTACAAGCGATATTAAGTCAATTTGTGAAACAATAACAACAACTTTCGGTCAAAGCTTAGGGGATCTACCTTACTTCGACACTAAGCATGATTGACCGATTTACTTTATCTTTCAGGCTCTACCGCAAGAATATTTTTCAGTTAAGTTTATTTCTTGGCACGGTTATCCCGATCGCTTTCCTCGGTATCCCCCATCTACATCCATCGGGAACTGAGCCATTTAAGCATTTTCTTTTGTTTACCGCGATCGCTCATGTTCCGGCAACAGCCTGCTTCTATACCTGCAAAGAATTTCGAGAAATCTTAATTCAAAATAAGCTGATATATTTTACTGCCCCAGTTGCTCTATTCTTTGCATCTGGGGTAATTTTTGTATTTTCTCCACAGATTAAACCTTTCCTGCTTCTGTTCTACTGGGGGTGGCAGTCCTACCACTACGGCAAACAAAATATCGGGGTGTACAGCTTTATCTCTTACGCCCAAAACAAGGCAGCTTCCGTTTTTGAGAGGAAGGCAATACATTTGAGCGCGCTCACAGGCATTCTTCCTATCTGGAAAATCCTTGGGTTACAAATTGCACCTCAATGGCTGCACAGTTTTATCAACTTGTCCTATGTTGCAGGATATTTTATTCTGGCGGCTACTTGCTTCCTTGGGGGATATATTTTGTGGAGCAAGCGATCGCGTTTTACTTTTGTCAAAGCAATTTTCTTCATTCTCTGCGTACTTTTCTTTGTACCTGCATACTTGCCCGGTGATATATTAACGACCTTTTTGTCCTACGCAACAGCGCACGCGGTACAATACATCGTGTTCATGGCTGCTGTTGCTGAGGGTGCAAATGTGTTGAGGTCGATGTGCAGTTTACTTCTTTGCTTGCTCCTAGGGGGATTAATCTTCGTTTATCTGCCAAATCAAATTGATTTTCTAGCAGGTGGTTTGCTTGGGATGACTATGGCGCACTTTGTTATCGACGCTCACGCATGGAAGCTTAGCCAACCCAATCAGAAAAAATTTATTTTGAGTCGGTTTGGGTTTCTAATGAACAAATAGCGGTAAAATTTGGTTTTTCAATGGCAAGCAGCGCTTTCCTATGCAAAGCATCTTTAAGCTTCCTCATGCGATCGCCCAAAGGGCGGTCCAGAGGAGCATCGCCGTATTCATCGCCGGTTCAAAAGCTCCTCTGGAAGAGCGCGAGAAAGTGATGTCCAACATCGCCTCAAGAGTGGTACAGGCGATGCAATAAACCTCAGTTGAAAATAGCAGGGCAAACATTCGTCATGTCTAAGGTCATATTTAAATTTGAGGCAATTCTTACAGATACTAACTCTCATTAATCAGGATCGATAAAGCATGACGGGCATAGTTTGCACCTGCTGGAGTTCCTTCAATTGTTGCCATCAGACTGGCACCACCAATTAACAGTAAGTACTGGTGAGAGAATGCTTCTGGATGACGAACCCCCGCTTCTATTGCTAGTTTCATAATATGAGTGCGAATTGCCTCACGCAACGATATGGAAACATGATGAGCCGGATGATTTGCATCTGCTATTTCAAGAACTGCATTAATGAATGGGCATCCCCGAAAGTCTGGTTGAGCATACCACTCTCCAAGCACATCAAATGTTGCGAGTAGCTTTTCTTTAGCTGTTTTTCCTCGCTCCTCAACAGCTTTCTGAAACCACGCCAACCACTGCTTTTCGCGATAGCGCATCACTTCCAAAATGAGTTGGTCTTTTGAGGGGAAGTATTTATAAAACGTCCGTTTTGCAACGTCTGAAGCTGCAATCACTTCGTTAATCCCAACGTGCTGAATCCCCTTCTGGTAGAAAAGCTGGGAGGCAGTTTCTAGGATGCGATCATAAATTTGGTTGGTATCTGATGCCATATGTTGTTTTCTTATCCATGTAGACAAACTTGTCTACTTAAAGTATTCTACTGAGTGTAGACAAACTTGTCTACTCAGCAACAAGTGTGCGATGAGTGTAAATATCAGGTCTTTACCCTTGAGCACGCAATGTTGTGTTATGCCAATACTTCACAAGATACAATCTCATGGAATTCACTGTTTACACTCTGGAAACCGCCCCCGAAGAGTCCAAAGAAGCTCTGCACCACGCCAAGGAAACATTTGGCTTGATTCCCAATCTAGAGGGTATATGTGCTCTTGCCCCTGCACTTTTGAAGGGTGGTATGGCTGTGTGGGATCTTTTCAGCACAACCAGCTTTAGTCCATTTGAACAACAGGTAGTATACCTAGCAGTTAATTATGAAAATGATTGCCACTACTGCATGGCAGCACACTCAGGTTTGGCAAAAATGGTTGGTTTGCCAAGCGAGGATATAAATGCCATGCGAAATGGTGAACCTCTGCAAGACCCAAAATTACAGGCACTTCGTCACTTTACACAGCGAATGGTACAAGCTCGTGGTTGGGTTAGTGATGACGAAATCGAGACCTTTATGAAGGCTGGTTACACAAAGCAGCAGGTTTTAGAAGTCATTCTTGGTATCGCTGTGAAAGTCATCCACAACTACACCAATCACATTGCTCAAACGCCACTCGATAACGCGTTTAAGCGCTATGCTTGGTCAAAACCCAGCGTGTCTGAAGGCATGAACACATCACAGTAAGGCGATCGCATTCGCATCAACTAACTGGTTATGTGAAAATCACGGGCAGAAAGATGATCCAATGTTTAAATGTTTAAATTTTGTTTCTCAGTGTTGACACTGTTTCTGTTTGCATCTCCGCTTTGGGCTGCATCCGCATCTGTTGAATCCCATCTGACACAGCATCTCGACGCACTATTGCGTCAAGATACGCCACACCCCTTTAATGGAGCGGTGTTGATTACAAAGGGAAAGCAGGTGTTGTACGGAAAGGCTTGGGGACAAGCGAACCGAAGCCGAAATACACCACTGGCACTAGACAGCCAGTTCATCATCGGCTCGATTAGCAAACAAATGACGGCCGCGATCGTGCTCCGTGAAGCCGACAATGGACGCCTACGGCTTGGCGCACCAATCAAGACCTATTTGCCAAACCTGACTGAGACTTGGGCAAACGTTGTCACAGTGGAACAACTACTGAACCACACGTCCGGCATCGATAAACTTGACGCACCGCTGCGTAGTCAGCCTGGTACGGTTTTTGTTTATACAAATCTCGAATACGATCTGCTCGGCTCTATCGTCGAGAAAACGTCGGGAAAATCGTTCACTGCCAATGCAGATAGCATATTCAAGACGTGTGGCATGAATAGAACCAGCGTGCCACCATCAGGAACCATTAGTGCTTTGCAGAAATTATTACCTCACCTTGCCACCGGTTACACCGAGGAGTCTGACGGTACTTTGAAAACTGAAGACTCAAACCGGGACGCAACCACCAATCCATCGGGCGGAATCATTTCGACAGTTGGTGACTTGCAACGCTGGAACACGTGTTTGCACGGTGGAAAACTTCTCAAAGCATTAACCTACCGTGCGATGATTACCCCAACGCCTTCTGCAAAGCGATCGCATCGTTGGGGAGTACTCGGCTATGGTTTAGGCATTCAAGTATCTGCTCGCGAAGGTCTGTTGGAACTGAGTCATAGCGGCTACGTACCCGGTTATATATCGACGTTAATTTATTACCCACAACAACAGGTTAGTGTGGTCGTATTGGAAAATACTGCATGGCTAAGTTCTGATATCTCGCGGGTGTTTTCTGTGCACGATCGCTTGCGCGAAATAATCCGTAATATGATCATGGGATGAGCCAGACAGCCCGTCCCTTGAATTTTTTGGGCAGGCAGGATGCCTACCCCACAAGAATCATCCCTGAATTCAGCAACGCCAGAAATTAAATTAGAAAATTAAGAACTGAGGCAGAACCTGAAGCATGGGACTTCTCTGTCTGCCTTTGCAAGTATCGATAAAGGCGATTGAGTGCATTCATATGAGCATACGCTGCTGCGACTACAATATCAGTATCAGAAGCTTGTCCAGAGAAAATGCGCTCCTCATGCCGTAAGCGAATTGTGACTGTTCCTAGAGCATCAATTCCACCAGTCACAGATTGAACGGAAAACTCAATCAGTTGATTAGGAATCTGCACAAGTCGATTGATAGCTTTATAAACAGCATCTACTGGACCAGTTCCCACTGCTGCATCAGTGAAAATTTCTCCGTTGGGAGTCACAACTGTGATGGTTGCAGTCGGACAGGTGCAATCACCACAGGTGACTTGGACGTGTTCGAGTTGAAAGCCTTTGTCTACTTGAATTTGCGTTTCATCCCGAACGATCGCCTCTAAATCCCAATCGGACATTTCCTTTTTCTTATCGGCGATTTCCTTGAACCGCATAAAAGCTTTGTTCAAATCTGCTTCACTCAACTCAAACCCCAATTCCTGCAGCCTGGTTCGGAAAGCATTCCTTCCAGAGTGCTTGCCCAAAATAATGCTGTTTTCAGAAAGACCTATGTCAGCAGCTTCCATAATCTCATAAGTCTGCCGATGTTTGAGCACACCATCTTGGTGAATTCCAGATTCATGAGCAAAAGCATTTGCTCCAACGATCGCTTTATTCGGCTGAACCACAATTCCTGTGAATTGCGAAACCAAGCAAGAGGTTTTGTAAATCTCTTGCGTCTTGATGTTCGTTAAGGGTGCATCGGAATCAACCGGACGACCAAAGTAGGGATTGAAATGAGGTTTGCGAACCTGCAATGCCATGACAATCTCTTCGAGTGCGGCATTTCCTGCTCGTTCACCAATTCCGTTAACTGTACACTCCACCTGACGTACACCATTTTCAATTGCCGTCAAGGCATTTGCTGTCGCCAAACCCAAATCGTTTTGAGTATGAACCGAAAGAATGACTTGATTAATATTAGGCACATTTTCTTGAACACCCTGAATCAGCGCCGCCATGTCTTTGGGTGTACAGTAACCAACAGTATCAGGAATGTTAATCGTGGTTGCACCTGCTGCAATCACTCGTTCCAACACTTGATAGAGGAATTCTGGATCAGTCCGGCTTGCATCCATCGGTGAGAATTCTACATCCTCGACAAAAGACTTGGCATAAGCGACCATTTCTTCGGCGATCGCCACAACCTCACTCCGAGACTTTTTCAACTGGTACTTCAGGTGAATATCTGAAGTGGAAAGAAAAGTGTGAATTCTCCGATGAGCAGCCGATTGTAATGCTTCAGCCGCCGCCTGAATATCCTGTCGAATTGCCCTTGCCAAAGAGCAAATAATCGGTCCACCTGACACGCCGACTTGTTGAGCTATGGTTCTAACAGCTTCAAAATCTCCAGGACTGGCTACCGCAAATCCTGCTTCAATCACATCAACACCTAGTAGAGCCAGTTGATGAGCGATCGCCAGTTTCTCTTCTACCAGCAGTGTTGCGCCTGGTGACTGTTCGCCATCTCGTAGCGTGGTGTCGAAGATAATGACCCGGTCTGGTTGAGGTCGAATGCTCATGACTGTCTCCCGTGGTGTTAATAAAAGGGATTGTTAGACCAATGCTTTTGAATATTGTATACATAAAATTGTATACAATATAAATTATGAACTGAATAAATTATGAACTTAAATGACTTAGCAGCCAATGTGCTGCAACAACAGCGCAGTACCCCAGATTTGATTGCCGATGCTTTGCGAGAAGCGATCGTGCGGGGAATTTTTCAGGAAGGACAATCCCTTAGACAGGATGAAATTGCGACTCAGTTTGGAGTCAGCCGCATACCTGTGCGGGAAGCTCTGCGTCAACTTGAGGCAGAAGGATTAGTGACGCTCCATCTTAATCGAGGAGCAATGGTTTCTGCACTTTCCCCAGCAGAAGCGCAAGAAATATTCGAGATTAGGAGCGCCTTGGAGGTGAAAGCGATTCAACTGGCAATTCCCAAGCTAACCGCATCAGATTTAGAAAAAGCATCTGAGATTTTGGCACAGACAGACCAGGTTACTGATGCAGGAATGCTTGCGAAACTCAACTGGGAATTCCATGAAACGCTTTATGCAACCGCCGAACGTCCTCGCCTGCTGACAATCATTAAAACCCTGCACTTGAATGTAGACCGCTATGTCCGCCTTCAAATGAGTCAGATGGATTACCTAGAGCGATCGCAAAAGGAACACTATCAATTATTAGAAGCTTGTCAACAGCATGATACTAAAGCTGCTGTTAGGCTACTAAAAAGACACATTGACACCGCAGGAGAGCAGCTAGTTGCATACTTGCAACAAAACCGTCACACCTAATTCACATCATCTCCACAACTTCTTCACAACTTCTTCATCAGTCTTGGGAATAATACAGCTATGCTCGATAATTTTCCCTAAAGAGGTTTTTTGTGGTATCAAAGTATTTTAATCAAGTTGTCATCACAGCGTTACCAGATTCCTGTGTTGAAACAAATAATAATGGTGTTCATATTTACTCTAAGTACTGTATGCAACTGATTGTTCAAGATGGAGTCGCTGTGCCTTTTATGTTTGCTGATACTTTAGAAGAATTGATTCCCTACCTCAAAGCCATTGAGAAATCAACATCTATAGTAGGTATTTAGTTGTTAGAAATTCCACAGACTCTTCATTATTACTGCATTTACCGCTATGAAAAATGTGAAAAAATATAATATATAGCAATCCTATTTCATTTGTGATTTAGACCCCCGACTTCTTAAAGAAGTCGGGGGTCTTGTTTTTTCACGCTCTCCAAGGGCGGACTGCTATAAATGATGTAGGGTGCGTTAGCCGAGAGTACGGCACCAGATAAATTAGCTACCCAACAGCGGCACAGCAGCGTCGATAATTTTCAACTGAACTAATGCCAGAATCACAAGAGTATAGATGGTTGAGGTAACTACACCCGAAAGTAATTCTTTTTTCAAATTACGCTCCTTGGATTGATTTTGTAGAACATCCATAGCTCCGAATTGCATCAAGAGGATACCAATAATGTTAGAAAGCCAATATCCTATAATTGAGCCAGGCAAGAGTAACTTAGGGTAAAATAAACTACAGATATATCCAAAACCATAAGCAATTGGCAAATTAAATAACAAATCATTCCACCAACATAGTGGTGAGAGCAAATATCCAAGAACTAGAAAAAATCCGCCTCTGAGTTTTTTAAACGTATTTTGTTTCCAGTCCCCAAGAGCAGCAGACTGTAACTGCTGTGGGGTACCTTCTCCTGCTACGCTCGACTCCTGACGGAATATTGGGAGGTTTGTCATGATAATGCATAATTCCTATGTCATAACCGTACTTTAACCGCAAAACCAAGAAAAAGTCTAGTAGGGGAACTCACATCTTGCACTCAGAAAAATTTGTGTAATTTAATAGTCAGTACTAAACCAAAAGTCCTTTATTTAGCGAGAAAAGCCAAGAAAAATCATGTAGCTTTATCGCATATCTTTTTAGCTTGTACGGTTTTCTACGGTTAGGTGCAAGATATGAGGGATCAAACCACCAGCATATGGCTATTCCTTCTCATTCCCACGCGGAGTTTAGGGGATGAGGGACGAGGGAAACCATATGAGAAGGATTCTTATTTCTAAAATTCGTAGTACTGAGCAAAGCAGGCAATAGCTATAATCAAAATAATGCTTTTTATTAAAAATATGACTAATTCACCTTTAACGACTTTCTTGTTAATAGCGGGAACTGTTTTCCTTACTATTTCTGTTATCGGACAAGCTAAATTAGGTTTTGCTGAAATTAATCCTGGTTTTTTTGGAAGATTTTTAGCTTTAATTATTGGTTTGTTTACCTTAACGGCTGCTGTTTTATTAGTCTTATTTCCTACTGATGGAATTAATTTAATTAGAGATTATTTAGTACAGCTAATTCAACAAAACCTGGGCTAGATTATCCAATTTCAAGCTTTACAGTAGTTTTCAATTAGGCAGAATACAGGTTACCTGTAGGGGCACAGAGCATTGCTTATTGGTGTCAACTTAATGTTCAAACCTTTATCTCACGTTGATTTCACCCCACCCCTTAATCCCCTCCCCGCTTGCGGGGAGGGGCGGTTTTGGCGCAAGACAAAACCGGGGTGGGGTGGAGCGAGAATTGTGTGCCTGTATAAAAGTATGATGTAACGTAATTACAAGGTTTTTAGCTTAAGTTGACATCAATAAGCAATGCTCTGTGCCCCTACCAATTAGTTTGTAGTTTATATAAATGAAAAGTGCTTTAATCTCACTGAGAAGCTGTAGTTAAAGAGTGCGTTGTGGTTAAGTGACACGCACCCTTGAGAAATAATGATTAATTAATAAGCTAACAATCCTATAATTTGCATACCATATTTAAATGAAATTCTTGTGGGGTGGGCATCCTGCCCGCCCAAATTGTGCTTTCTTAAAGGCACAACAGCTTAATACGCTCCTAAAAGGCTATAAATTAGCGCAGTTAGAACTATCAAAGTAATAACGATGTATGTAAAATCTCGCCGCCGTAGAAAAACTAATAGAGAAATGACCACGCGAATAATAGGAGTCGCAACAAGTAGCAGCAGTCCAAGTTGAATAATGCCACGACGACTACCTGACAACACCGCAGTCACAACACCAGTGGGAGAACGGAAATAAGATGGTTCTCCTTGAAAAAAATGATAGTCGGCTGGTTCACCACCGTGGCGAATCAAGTACAATATGCCACCTATTAAAACGACAGTACTAGCAATGATGACGCCGTATTTTAGTAAATTACTAAGTAGCTCCTCAAATTGCAGTTCGCTGAGTGTTTTCGTATCTTCCTTGTTTGCATCAACCTCACAGTCACTGGGGAATTTCGCCACCGTGCTAACGCTTTGCTGGGCTAACTCTTGAATATCACTGTTTGGTTTTTCCTGCTGCAATTGGAATTTAATAACTTCACCCTCTGATGATTCTAATGATGTAGATGAACCCCACCAGAAACCAAAAGTTTTAGTCATTTTAAAGCCCCCCCATTAAACTGTTGTAGACCATCTTGAACGCCATAACCACCAGCACAAGAGAGAAGATAATTCTCAAAGTCTGAGTTTTGGCTCCTATCAAGACTTGCGCCCCCAAAAAAGCACCAGGCAATACTCCCAACATGACCGGCATTGATAGTCCTGGATCGATGTAACCCCGCACTAGGTAAACTCCTGCTGAAGCTGCTGCGGTGACGCCAATCATAAAATTGCTGGTGGTTGTAGAAACTTTGAACGGGATACGCATAATTTGATCCATCGCCAAGACTTTAAATGCTCCCGAACCAATGCCAAGTAATCCAGAAAGAATTCCAGCGACTAACATCACGCTAAACCCACCGGGGACAGAATGAACTTGGTAAGACATCAGTCCTTCAGGAGTTGGGCAAGTACCATTGAGTTGTAAATAAGTTCCTGTGGGATCAGGTGACTCAGTTTCAAGGTTGTCGAGTTTGGGTTGTTGTGACAGGAAAGCCGAATAAAGTAGAACAACAGCAAGGACGATGGACAATGCTTTGACAGAAATAAAAGTGGCTATCATTGCTCCTATTAAAGCTCCGATTGTTGTCGCTACTTCTAAAAACATTCCCAATCGCAAATTAGTATATCCTTGCTTAATATATGTAGATGCCGCACCTAGGGAAGTCGCAATGACAGACACCAAGGAAGCACCAACTGCGTAGCGGATATCAACTCCAAAGACTGAAACTAATAAGGGGACAATGACAACTCCACCCCCTAAACCCGTGAGCGCTCCTAAAAAGCCTGCAGTTAATGACCCAATCCAAACTAGTAAAGAAAACTCTAGAATATTCAAATTTTCTTCCTCTATTTTATAGATATTTTTAAATAAAAAATGATATTTGTAGACGGATAAATAAAGTTTTGATTTTCATACTTATGATAGTTGATTAATTCTTTTTGTGGTAGATGGGTGAAAACAAATTTCAAGTTTTCATAACTTTCAGCACTACCCCATTCTATTCAACTTATTCCAAAAGTATGATTAATGAATATTTAGAACCACAGATGCACAGAGATTACTCCCTTCCCGCCCGAAGATTACTTAATTAAAAAACCGCACGAGGCAAGAGAGGACACAGAGGTAAGAGTTAGAGAGCTTTAGGTAATTTTAGATTGGGAAGGGAGTAACACTAGTTAATTATCTGCGTACATCTGGTGTTACGTGGTCTCCTGCATCATCCAATTGGCTTTTACAAGAGGTTTATTTATTTGCAGCCAGAGAAAGCGATAATTCTCTTAGAACTAGAGGTAGTAAAGTCAAGATGCCACTTTCTACCAAAATAAACGCACCTAATCCCAATTGAAATTAAAGCTTTTGCCTGTCGTTGAATCTGGTGTGAATTTCTTCAATTCCTTGGCGCATTTCCACAACAATTCTTGGAGAGCGAAGCCTTTGCATAAAGAACCAGCCACAAGTGATTACCAGATATAACAAAAACAGGTGAGGAAACACGTTGTAAGGAGGTTCTGGCACAGGGAACATGGTACTACCAGGAATTCCCACACTACCTAGCACAGGAATCATCATGAAGCCGACTGCCAATAAACTGAACACAACATGATGCAGACGCAGTTTTCTCATCTTGTGCAGGTAAACTGGAGCCGCGATCGAAATCAGGATGTAGACTGTCAAAAATCCATAACTACAGATAGCTCCTAAATAACCCATACTCTCGAACAATTTGATGTGAAAGAGCGCCATCACCGCCGGAACCAAGAACGTCAGGAACGAACACATCGTTACTGCTACGTAGGGTGTACGGTTGGATGAGTGCGCTGCACCTAAGCGAGAATGAAACAACCCGTGACGCGCCATCATGAAGAAAATTCTGGCAGCCGGATTGATACAACCAAGTACACAGGCAAAGAAACTAAACAGCGCACCAAAGGCAATCAAATCTCCTAAAAATCCCATGCCTATCTGTTGGGAAAGGAAAGCCAATGGTTCCTCAGTCTTGGTGATGGAAACGCCTGCGTCACGAAAACCTAGGACTTCAATATAGCTTGTGCAAAGGAAGAACAAACCAGCGAGAATTGCACTACCCATTACAGATCTAGGGATAGTTCGCAGTGGGTTTTTAGCTTCATCACCCAACGAAGTGGCACTTTCAAACCCAGAAAAGCCAAACATCACCAGCACTAGCCCTGTTGCCAGACTACCAGGAGTGACACCTTCTAGGGTTAGTTGTGGCATATCGAGTGCAAAACCTTTGTGCGCCCAGATCAAAAGACACAACAGCGCAATCAGGACTAGGGAAATTCCCTCCATCCACAGCATGGCGATCGCAGACAGTTGGATATCTTTATACGCCGCATACCAAGCAATCCCTGCGCCTAATGCCAACAATGTAATGCTGGAGGGATGGATGCCCAAATGACCAATCAAAATACTGCTGAAGTTGGCAAAACCGCACAACACTGACATCCCTGTAAACAAGTATGCCAGGACCAAACTCCAGCCGCAAATCACACCTGCTGTTGGACCTAGTCCTTTAACAATATACGAGTAAAGTGAGCCAGGCGAAGCTGAACGACTAGCAAAATGGTTGATGTTGATGCTGACAAACACTAGCCCAAGCAAGCCGATGAGAAAGCTTAGCCAGGTGCCGTTTCCTGACAGTGCTACGATTAAGCCGATGTTGGATGCTGGGATTGTCGTGGGAGCTATGACGGCAAACGATTGCGCTAGTACTTCTCCAAAGGATAGACAGTTTGTCTTTAAGCCATGAGCACTAGTCATGCAATGATATTTCCTTTTTCATTTTGCTAGTTTTAAACTTGGGAAAGGCGCATATAAAGATAGGAATTTGCGGAATTATTAAAGAGCTTTTGAATCAAATATTTTGGCAACACAATTCTAACTGATTTCTTTTAAACAATGAAATGAACTTAGTTGTTATGTTTAGTTTTCTTGGCAAACTAAATCCTACCTTATGTCATTTTTATAATCAAGTCTTTTGATAGATGAAAAATCAGCTTGCTTTAAAAAAGCGTAATTTACATAAAGTGCATCGGAATACTTCAATTTTGTTTTTTTAGGATAATAAGTCTTTTAAACTACAAAATTTTAGTAACAGATAATACATAAAATCCCAATCGAGTAACTTCAAATTTAGCCCTGGTGAATCATCAAAGTATCTGTATGGCTAGCTCAAGGCAAATTGCAGAGATACGGTAAGCGTAAAAATACTTTCTATAATTAACTTTTTATTAAGGTTGTAAAAAATCAGTATAGATGGTATTGTAAGCTGTTAACTTAGTAAGACAAAGGCGTAAGTCGCAGAGCCATAGTGGCAGTAAGTACGCAGTAAGTACAATGTTGCGAATTCTGCTCATAAGACATAAGGTTAAAAATGTTTTTGTCAATCATTTTGGGTAAAAGTCATGAAAGCTTTCAAATGTATTTTGATGGTGCTAATATTGTTGGCAAATTTAGTTTTTGCTGAGCCTTCTTTGGCAGATGCACCAAAATTTACTAAAAGCCCTGAATACAAAGCATTGACTAAAGAGATTAATCAGTTGCGTTCAGTGAAAAATACACAAACGCAACTTGAAGATTTGACGCCAGAGCAAATCGAAACTAGACTCAATGAGCTAGAGTTTCAAAAATACACTATCGAGTCGGGGATCAACTGGGGACAGTGCCGGAATGAAACAGGAAAGACTCTCGCTGTCTACGGACCCCTACCAAAAAATGTTGATGATGATGATTTTCCCTACGATGCAGGATTGTATTTTTTAGGGAATGGTCAAACAACTCAGAGCAACTGGGACTGTCAGGGAGTTTATATACCAAATGATGTCACGGCGATCGCCCTTACCCCTGACGGACAAAATCAAGAATTGACGGGTGGTGCTGTCATTAAAGTGCCGAAAGGAACCAACTTAGTTTTGACAACAAATCAAGGTACGGGAGCAGTTGAATTCAATGTTCCTGTAACTCCACTGGGAAAAGGTGAGAAGATCAACTGGTATGTACCGAAAGTTTCTCAGGCATTCATAGATACACGAGCCACCAGTGCACCTACAAATTAATCGTAAAGGGGACTGGGGATTAGGGATTGGGTGATAAGGGATTTCCAACAAATAAATTATCCATTGTGTAACGTGGGTTAGGCGCATGACAGTCGAGGTTTTCCATACAGGACTAAGTGCGCCGTAACCCACCATTGTTTCTAGGATTACTACAAATTGGAGATTTTTTAGTTGGAAGTGTGTTCAGCAATTGTGAGTGCTTCCTTGTACAATGAATATCACCAATTGTTGGAGTATAAAGCCATGCCAATGGCGGTTGGAGTCATTGAAACCCAGGGTTTTCCGGCTGTGCTAGCAGCAGCGGACGCAATGGTGAAAGCTGCTGCAGTCACCATTGTCTATTATGGGCTAGCGGAAAGCGCTCGGATGTTAGTCGCCGTTCGGGGACACACTGCTGAGGTGAGAAGAGCAGTTGAGGCGGGTATTGAAGCAGGTAATCAATCTAATGGTGGTCACGTTATCACCCACTACATCGTCCCTAATCCGCCAGAGAATGTAGAAAGTATTCTGCCGATCCATTTCACTCAAAAATCAGAACCGTTCCGAATAACGTAACTGGCAAATGGGACACCGCTAACGCTCAAACCAGCTGTCCGGTGTAGCGAAGGATGTTTTTGATGAACCAGAAGCACGTTTGCATGTGCCAGAGTTTGTCCAAGATTTCAATCTTACTGTGGGAGATTTGTTCAGTTAGCTACTGGACTGAACTCAATTGACCCAACTCAACGCTTACCGCATCAAAGCGGTTGTCTCCAGGACGGTAAGAGAGAATTTCTAAACCAATCGGCTCACCACTTGTTGCATCTTTGATGAGAATCACTCCATCTCCAAGTTCAGTGCTGATTTGCTCTTTTCTTGGGGATTGCCAAAACACAGTTAATAATTCCATTTCTGGTTCATAAAAGACCTTTATCTGAGCCATATCGTTTCGCCCTCTTTTATCGCATCCGTTTGATAAGCCGTAATTAAGTAACCTTCTCCATTTAAGCGTCGAGCAACTGCCACAACCCAACGTTTTTCTCGTCGCATTAGGTAAAACAAGAAAACTTCAGCATCCCTGCTGCTACGTCGAATTTCATCTGGTGATGCTAACGCTTGCTGAACTAACTCCTCTCATCAGATGAAAGTCGCTTCAGCGATTCTTCTACCCGTTCGCGCACCCGTTCCTTAAGCTCCTGATTGTAGAGAAACGAATCAACTCGTTTTGCTTCTAGTTTTCGTGCCACTTGTTCAAACTCATCGCCATAGCGTTCCCAATACTGAGTAACGTTGCCATCGAAGTCTTCGCAAATTTCCCCCGCAATTACCTGGAGTACAAGCGGGTGCCCTTCATAGGCTTGCCCAATTTTGCTCAACGTGAGTGTATTTTCTTCACTGGCGGAAATACCGTGCTTGGCGAATAAATCTAAGCATTCTGACGATAATAATCCCTTTAGCTCTGCCCAATGCCAAAACTTACGATCTTTCAGCACTGCCATCTTCTTAGGTAACGCTTGAGAGGTTAGCACCAGCAGACTTTGGAATTGGATACTAGTGAGACACAGCTGGAAAAACGTTAGCCAATAAGAATCTGCAAATTCAGTCGGTTGGTCAGAGTTGAGCAATCGTTCTAGAGCATCCAGTTGAATCCAGTAGCGATTCGACTGGAGCTTCCGCAGCAGGCGATCGGAACATTATGATCCGGGCTTTGAGGGACGGCTCCTTTTCCCTTGCTCTTAGTAGTGAGGGGATTGCTATCGCGTATGCCCTGTTTGTTCAGGGATGTACAGCGTAACACCGTCAGCTATCCTCATCGCTATCCTAATTAGCTCTCTGACTGGGTTGGTTCGAGTAGTTGTAGTTCTGATTCTGCGCCAGTCAAAGCCTTCTCGCTAGGAATTTATATTAGGTCGCACCCCTCAAAAGGTGCGATTTCATGCACCATTCAACTTGCTCTCCACTCAGACAACTGTTTGGCAAACTCTTCTCCATCCGAATCTTTGACGACAACGCGAGGTAATTTCAAGCGATCGCTTCCGGCACTGTTCCTTGCCCAACCCCACCGCCGTACAGTACGAGGATAGGTTGTGCAAGCATTGGTAAATCCCGCTTCCCGCACTAAAGCTGTTGTTTCCTCTGAGTAGTTGCCGTGGGGATATGCAAAACTCACCACTGGTTGTCCTATAATCTCCTCAAGACGAGTTTTGCTCTCTTGAATCTCCTGCTTCTGTCTATCGACTGGTAAAAAAGATAAAAATGGGTGTGTCACAGATTGAGGAGTCTTGCCCTGTTGCAATGTCTGGTTTAATTGCTGTAACGAAACAACTTCGCCAAACTTGCGTAACACTTCCATCTGTTGGGCAAAGTTGCGGGGACTGACGCAAATTGACCATTTCTTAAAGGACTTTTATACTTTGACTTTTTTACCTGCGTTGTAGTCCTGACGATTTACAGCTAGTATCAAGCTACTATCAAGCCAAATATTGATCTACTTGTACTGCCATCAAAAAAAATATACGCTTACGATGGGTGCGAACACCTTCTATAAAGCTACTTCTTCAGTAAGCATAGTGACTTGCTTGAGTCGAGTGCTCTTAAAGTTGTACCCTCAAATTTAATAGGGGAAAGGGGGGAGCGATATCCCTGTCTTACCCGATCTACTTACTTGATTATTTATTTAGGAGATAAGCAATGTCACTACAGGCAGTTGGATCGATAGAAACAAAGGGATTTCCTGCCGTGCTTGCAGCGGCAGATGCGATGGTCAAAGCTGGTCGAGTCACCCTCGTAGGTTATATAAGAGTGGGTAGCGCTCGTTTTACAGTTAATATTCGTGGGGATGTATCTGAGGTAAAAACCGCCATGCAAGCTGGTATTGCGGCAGTAGAACAAGTTCATGGCGGTACCTTGGAATCTTGGGTCATTATTCCTCGTCCCCATGAAAACGTCGAAGCCGTTCTGCCTATCGGTTACACAGACCAAGTGCAAGAGTACAGACAAGCGGTGGAAAATCCTATCGTACGCAGGTAGTTAGTAGTTTAGTCAATAGTCGGTAGTTCACAGTCAAAAAGACATGAGAACCAACTTTTTTAATGTTTACTAATGACAAAGATGTAGAGACGCGCCGCCAGTCGCCTGCGGAGGGAGACCCTCCAAAGGGCGCTGGCTCGCCATGGCGCGTCTCTACAATGACTAATGGCTAATGACTAATTTATGTCTAGTGTCTCGATTATTATCCCCACCCTCAATGAAGCTCAATGTCTCGGACGCACACTACGCCATCTCAGTATACTGGTACCCGCCGCTCGTGAGGTGCTGGTTATAGATGGTGGCAGTTCTGACGAAACTGTCGCTATAGCCCACGAAGCAGGAGTTTCCGTCATTGCTGCCAAAAAATGCGGACGCGCTGCACAAATGAACCAAGGCGCGGAAGTTGCAACGGGAGAAATCCTCTGCTTTTTGCACGCAGACACGTTGGTTCCAGATGACCTTGTGGCAATCATTGAACAAACACTAGTAGACAAAACTGTTGCTGGTGGAGGTTTTATTTCTTTAATGACAGGTGAGAAAACTACGCGTTGGGGAGTGTCACTACACAATTTTGTAAAAAGTTATTACGCGCCATTGCTTTTTCGCCCACACCTGTTCTTTAAAGGACTGCGTTTGTTATTTGGGGATCAAGTCATTTTTGCACGCCGTGGGGATTTTTGGAAATCTGGGGGTTTTGACAGCAATCTTCCAATTATGGAAGAAGCTGACTTATGCCTGAAGCTGGTGCAGCAGGGGCGAATCCACCTGGTGAACCGCGTTGTCCTAAGTAGCGATCGCCGTGTGGCACATTGGGGTTTCCTGAAAGCCACAGCCATATATCTTTATATTGGCTTTCTTTGGGGTTTGGGCGTTTCGCCACAATACCTGAAGCAGTTTTATGAGGATGTTCGCTCTTAACCTAGCTTTTTCAACATCCAGGAGATTATAAAAGTACCCTCATGGGTACTTCTAAATTTTTCGTCGCTTTTTCAAAATAATATAGTATACTATTGTTTCTAATCTGAAGAGGAATGATATATTTTACATTCACAAAAAAATTCAATAAATGATAAAAGCTATTGCTTTTTCTTATTTTTCACCAATACCATTTTGTTTGATGTGATGAAATGATGATGGATTTGTGAAACTTCTACAAGTGGTTTACCAAACTCCTGATTGACAACAACTCCTGATTCGTCAATTGTTGCCTGGCGAACGACTAGTAAGTCTTTTAAAATCCCAGTATTCCCAACGCGGATAGAAGCGGGTAAAAACCTATAGAATAAAATCCGCTCCGCGTTTGAACATCGAAATGCTATACCCCTAGGATTTAAGCACTTTACAAATCGCTCGTTGTCTGGTGGAAATGATACTGCTCAAGACGGTTTCTTTGTTGGCTGAGGTGTTAGTTCAGTCTGTGAGAGATTTGTAGGCATTCTTTCGCTTTTCCATCCCAAAACTGCATAAGTTGATTTTGCTTATATCTATTTAAGAATAGACAAAGGTTAGCTTCCAAGCTGAACTGACCTTCAGCAAATCGGGTAAGGGATAATGCATATAATAAAATTTTTTTCAAGGAGCAAGCCCTCTTCTGGCTTGAAGTTATCATAAATACACATTAGCGCTTAAGTATTAGTATCAAAAATGGCAAGACTGTATACTTCCGATAGGGAATAGAAGGTGAAACATAGATTGGCAAAACAACGTCGAAACAGGTGAATCAAATTAGCCAGCAGGTATCAGGTGCAAAATGTTAGTTTTTCCTAACCCCTCATCAGAATACCTAGCATCCTCGTACATTCAAGGGAAATTGCTTTTGCCCTCGTTAACACAACATCTCCTAGTTTACAAAAGTTTAAATTTAGGGAAAGTGGCGAGAATAGCTCACAAAGGTTCATTTTCCGTAGTTCTTTGATTGTGTGGATGCATCAAAACTTAGAACTTCCTGCATAAATCTAGTCAGTCAAAACGTAATAAAAGTGGAAACACATCAAATGTCATCATGGACATCATTAAATTAGGTGTAGTTGTTAATGAAAAAATAAACAGGAATAAAAGGGGGTTGTGATGCAAACTTTAAAACAGGGTTTCGAGGAGCGCAATCTCACTATGGTTTTGGAGGCGGAAAAACTGGCGCAATATTGGCAAAAGCTGCTGGCTATGGAATGTCCAGAACAAAGTGTTGCCAATCGCCAAAGTATAGTCAAATGGCTTTTGGGAAGTGACTTAGCTCGGTATGAGACACTTAACGCAAAGGAACTGGATATCGCCAAACAAGCAATGGAGTACCGCTACAAAATTTTGCGTCAGCGCTACTTAGGAATTGGCAGAGAACGTGCTTACCGCAACCTGATCACTCGGTTGGGGAGTTTGGTGACATTACGCCATAAGATTCAGACTTGGATCTCGCTGAGTCGCGATCGCTCCCGGACAGTGCTGGATGTGCTGCAAGAAGTGATCCAAGAACTACTCCAAAGTGATAACTACATACAACAGCAAATGGCTGACATTACAGAAGCTACAACTGATGATCGGTTAAAGAATGCTCTGCTGTTTGCCAGTGTAGAAGAATATTGTTTGCGACCAATACGCAATCAACCACTGTTGGTGTATCGTTTTGTAAATTATCTGAGGAGAACTCAACGTGGTGGCTTAACCCAAGTGCCAACCAATGACTTAGTCAGACTTGTCTCTGAGGAAATTCTCACAGATGACAGCGACAATCGAGTCAACTTGGTCGATACTCAGGCAATAGCCGAATATCAAGAAGCACAACAGCTCGAAGAACAACTTGCACTGCGTCAAACAGTTAAGCAGGAATTTGAGGATTATTTACAAGAAAATCTTGGGCAAGAAGCTGTAGAGTGGCTGCGACTTTACCTGCAAGGAAAGCCTCAAGATGAGATTGCCAGAAAATTAAATAAGCCAATCAAGGATGTATACCGACTGCGAGAAAAAATCAGTTACCACGCTGTACGCGTGTTTGCCCTTAAAGGTAAACCAGAACTGGTGGATAGCTGGCTGTCAATTTCCTTGAAAGAACACAACTTAGGACTGACGCCAAAGCAGTGGCAGCAATTGCATGAACAATTAACTCCCTTGCAGCGCTCTGTCTTGGAGTTGCGTAAAGCTGGTCATTCCATAGAAGACACAGCTTCTCAGTTAAAACTCAAATCCCATCAGGCAATGGGTGAATGGACTAAAGTCTACCTGGTCGCCCAAGGTTTGAGAAGTGAAGACTGAGGGACTTCTGAAAAGGAAATTGGTAATTGGTCTAAGATTTTAAGTTCATAGTCTACTAGCTTTTAGCTACAAAACTATAGGCTCTTGACTATTGACCAACGATTACCCATTTCCAATTCCTAAACAATCTCCTAATTATTTGTAGTTTTTTTAACTTTTATTTACCTATTGAAGCGATCTGCCTCTGTGCGTATGACTACAATGACTGAACACTTATTTCTCGTCGCTGCAATTATAGGCTTTTTCAATTAAGTGCAAATCAGGATTGTAGAGGCACAGCAATGCTGTGCCCCTAGCCGTCTTGTAGGCAACGCCAGAACTGCTATATCTCAGTGAAACCGCTGATTTCAATTTCCGAGAGATTATGTTGTAATGGAAACCTACATAGATTTACCTAAAAGCTGGTAGCTCAGTAGGTGCAAGGTTTGATATTGTACTCTGTCAAAGATTACGGTTGGAAAAACGTATAGTAGCAAATTATTATTCTTTCCAGTTCGTGACTCAATTTTTTGTAAAATTTTGATGCAAAACATACAGATAGAGGTTTGAAGCGAAACTTGCTCACACGCTTGTTACTACCCTTGTTACTACCCTTGTTAGTTTAGGAGAAAGCTGCGATCAAGCCTCGCAGAATGTTAGGGAAATACATAAGATACCCTTTAGAGATGAGTGCAAACGTGAGACAAATCAGCGCCCTTAGAAACCACTAAAATTATGGAAAAGCTGTACGAAAACCGTTGGATAAAAAAAAGACACTCCCAATCAAGTAGTTTATCGGATCAATTTCAAACAGTTGCTCCATTTAGCTGGTAAAGTATAAATAAGTGTTAAGTGCTGAGAAAAAAGCAGTAAGCTAGCTTTATGACTTGCAACTATTGACTATTGTCTATTAACTATTAACTATTAACTAATAATTCATAACTCAGAATTCTTACTTACAACCAAAGATGACTGAAGCAACTGCACCTCGCACTAACACTTACAGCAAGCAAACCGCGCCGACGATTCACTATCAGGTGGCAATGCCCAAGCCAGAAACCCACTTATTTGAAGTGACGTTGCGTCTGGTGGGCTACCTATCGCCGATTTTAGATTTGAAATTGCCGGTGTGGACACCAGGGTCCTACCTAGTGCGAGAATATGCTAGGCACTTACAATATTTTGCTGCTTTTACTAACGACAAGCCTTTGTCTTGGCAGAAAATCAGTAAAAATCACTGGCAGGTAGAAACAAAAGATGTTTCAGAGATAACTATACATTACCGCATATTTGCCAATGAGCTATCAGTGCGAACAAATCACTTGGACTCTAGCCACGGCTATTTTAATGGTGCGGCACTGTTTTTTAGAATACCTGGCTGGGAGGAGCAATCAGTTCAGGTAACTGTTGTACCGCCACACCCAGAATGGCAGATCACTACAGCATTACCACCAGTTCCACACAAGGCAAACACTTTTTGTGCTTCAGATTTTGACACCCTTGTAGATAGTCCCTTTGAAATTGGTATCCACCAGTTACATCACTTCGAGGTCTTGGGCAAACCCCATGAACTGGCAATTTGGGGAAAAGGCAATTACCAAGTGCAGCAGATGATTGCTGATATTAAGAAAATTATCGAAGTAGAAGCACGAATGTTTGGTGGGTTGCCATATCAACGATATGTGTTTCTGTTGCATTTATTTGCTCAGGCTTATGGTGGTTTGGAGCATAAAGACTGCTGCTCGCTCATCTATCAGCGGTATGGTTTTCGCGATCGCGAAAAGTACGACCGCTTCTTGCAATTGGTCGCACACGAATTCTTTCACTTATGGAACGTTAAGCGTCTTCGCCCCAAAGCGTTTGAAGTTTTTGATTACGACCAAGAAAACTATACATCATCACTGTGGTTTTGTGAGGGGACGACAAGTTACTACGATTTGCTGATTCCCTGGCGGGCGGGAATTTATGACGCGAAGTCATTCTTGAATAATTTGAGTAAAGACATTAGTCGCTATGAAACGACTCCAGGACGGAAGGTACAACCGCTTTCGGAGTCGAGTTTTGATGCCTGGATTAAACTGTATCGTCAGGATGCCAATAGCGGCAATAGCCAAATTTCCTACTATTTAAAAGGCGAAGTCGTGTCGTTGTTGCTAGATTTGCTGATTCGTTCGCAACACAAAAATCAGCGATCGCTTGACGATGTCATGGTGACAATGTGGCATCAATTTGGCAAAGATGAAATTGGTTACACCCCAGAACAGTTGCAGGAAGTGATTGAGTTGATTGCTGGTGTGAATTTGAGTGATTTCTTCAAACGCTATATTGATGGGACTGAAGATTTGCCTCTCAACGAATATCTGGAACCATTTGGCTTGCAATTGGTGGCGGAAAAAGAGGAAGAACCTTACTTAGGTGTCAAGGTTCATAGTGAGAATGGACGCGAGATCATTAAGTTTGTTGAAGCAGGTTCACCCGCACAATTCGCCGGAATTGATCCAGGAGATGAATTGCTGGCTATTGATGGTTTGCGGTTAGCCGCGAATGGGTTAGGCGATCGCCTCAAAGATTACCAACCCAAGGACATCATTCAAGTGACAATTTTCCATCAAGACGAACTGTGCACTCTCAACGTCACCCTGGCTTCCCCACGGTTGACAAAGTATCAAATTAAACCAGTAGAAAAGCCTTCTGCTGCACAAAAAGAAAACTTTGCTGGATGGTTAGGTGTGCCTTTAACAACTCTACGCTAACAATTCGTCATTGATAATTCGTAATTCGTATAACCAATTAAATTACGAATTACGAATTACGAATTACGAATTAAAGCCGTATACAGGTAAGATTGAGGCAAGGCAGACACTTCATCAACGGAGGGCAACGATGGAAAAATATATATGCAACGTCTGCAGCTACGAATATGACCCAGAAGTGGGCGATCCAGATGGGGGAATAGAACCAGGGACACCCTTTGAAAACATACCAGACGACTGGGTGTGTCCTGTATGTGGTGCCCAAAAAGACCAATTTCAACCCAAAGAATAATTAAGAAGAGCTCAGTAATCAGAATGCATCCCCATAAATAAATTTAGGGGTATGAAACTGTAACTTAATTTCTAGACAAAGCTACCCATAGCTACTCAATTTTGGGTAGCTTTACATTTTTATTCGGCTTTCACTACTTGTTTTACGGTCTAATCTTGGTCATATTAAGACCATAAAGTGAAAGAATAAAATGCCTAAACGAGATAGATGGTTTAAGGTTTTGCTTACTCAGCAAGAATTAGACAAGCTTCAAGCGTACGCAGACAAACAAGGCTGGAATATGTCTCAAGCATTTAGAGAATGGATAAAGGAGTTGCCTTGCTACTTGGATTCAAAACAGAGCTAAAACTCAATAAGGCGCAACGCACAGCATTGATGAAGCATTGTGGTGTAGCACGCCATGCTTGGAATTGGGGATTGAATTTGACAAAACAGATTCTCGACCACAACGCTCGCCATCCCGACTCTAAAATCAAGTTCCCTACTGCCATCGACTTGCATAAATGGTTGGTGGCATTAGTGAAATCTGAAAACGAATGGTATTATGAATGCTCTAAATCCACACCACAGCAAGCATTAATGGCTTTGCGTGAATCATGGAAGCGTTGTTTCAATAAAACTGCTGGTGTCCCAAAGTTCAAGAAAAAAGGTAAACGTGACTTTTTTACACTTGAAGGTTCACTAAAAATAAAAGGTAGCAACAAGATTCAAGTCCCTGTAATTGGTGTTCTCAAAACGTATGAGCGATTACCACAGGTATTAACAAAATCTTGCACAATCAGCAGGCAGGCTGACAGATGGTTTATCAGTTTTAGGTTTGAAGTCGAGGCGGCTGTATCCGCTAACAGCGACGTTGTCGGCGTTGACCTGGGAGTAAAAACACTAGCGACACTTTCGACGGGTGTTGTGGTAGACGGAGCTAAGTCTTACAAAAAGTACGAAGCCAAGTTATCCAGAATGCAATGGCTGAATCGTCATAAAGTTGTCGGTTCAGCTAACTGGAAGAAAGCGCAATTAAAGATTGCTAGATTGCACAGAAAGATAGCGAACATTCGTAAGGACACATTGCATAAGTTAACAACATTGGTTGCCAAGAACCACGGCACAGTAGTGATTGAAGACCTCAATGTGTCGGGAATGTTAGCTAATCATAAACTGGCTAAAACCATAGCTGATATGGGATTTTATGAGTTTCGGCGTCAACTAACCTACAAGTGTGAATTGTATAGTTCAAAACTTGTTGTGGTTGATAGATGGTTCCCTAGTTCCAAGACTTGCTCTAACTGTGGAACAAAAAAAGAAACACTCACTTTGAAACAGCGAGTGTTTGAGTGCGACCATTGCGGATTTGTCATCGACCGTGACTTGAACGCTGCAATCAATTTAAGTTTGTACGCATCCGACAGTTAGTCGGTGAGAGCCTGTGGACTGGTTGATGCCGACATCTCCAGAGTGAAGCAGGAATTAATCGAAGCCCAAAGGTAAAGATATCCAATAATGGGTAACTTTGGGTAGGCATTATATAACGGATGTTTCGTTAGCTATTGTAAATTCTTAACTCTGGGTTCTGCGTTCTGAGTACTATCGTCGTGGTATCGTAATACTCCTTCAAAATGCTCAACCGTCGGAAACGGGTCATAGAAATGGTGAAGTAACTGCTTCCATTGATCATATTCAGGTGATCCACGAAACCCAGTAGTATGGTCTTCTAAGGTTTGCCACCGGACAAGAAGCAAATAACGGTTTGGCACTTCGATGCAGCGGTGGAGTTCATGAGATATGTATCCTCTCATGGAAGCAATGATCGCAGATGCTTTGGCGAAAGCGGCTTCAAACTCGCTTTCCATTGGGCTGCGAACATTAAGCATTGCAACTTCTAAAATCATCTTACCTTCTCACTGCAACTGATGCCTTGCTGTTGCCCTTTTGTGCGGCGCTTTCATTTGTGTGGAATACACCATATTGTAGAGGCGTAGGGCGAGCCTACATATTATCGCATTCAATCAAAAATTGCTATAATAAAAATTAAAAAAATATTAACGTTATTTTTAAAAATTAAAATTCATAATTTGTAATTAGTAATTCGTAATTACTGGCTTTATTACGAATTACTAATTCTTTGCTCATATTTTATTTCAAAATAAAAAAATCTTAAATAGACTATTTAATAATAGAAGTATATGTCAAAGAGCTTAACATCCGACTCATTCAGCCCTTGGAATATTTCAGAAAGTGGCTTTCCTAAATTAGGTAGTCCTTCGGAACAACTAGAATTTTTATTAAACTATGCAATCCTGGCTCCATCGGGACACAATAGTCAGCCTTGGCTGTTTAAAATCGCTCACGAAACTATCGAACTTTATGCTGATAGAACCCGTGCTTTAGCTGTCAGTGACCCCCAAGACCGGGAATTGACTATGAGTTGCGGTGCAGCACTGTTTAATTTACGGTTAGCAATTAGGCACTTTGGCTACACGGATGCAGTAAGAACTTTTCCTAACCCTGACGATCCAGATTTGCTAGCTCATGTCTGGTTAGGCGACCCCAGAGAGGAAAATGAAGAGGAACATCTGCTGTTCGCGACAATTACTAGGCGACACACCAATAGGTTACCCTTCCAAAATTGGGATATTCCAGAAACGCTGCTTTCTATTATGCGAACATCTACAATTCAGGAAGGTGCTTGGCTTACGACAATTGAAGGCGAAGACCTTCGCAATGCGGTGGCTGATTTAATTGCAGAGGGCGATCGCATTCAAATGGCAAACCCTCATTTTCGTCGCGAACTCGCTGCATGGATTCACCCCAGTCGTAACCTCACTCGTGATGGTATGCCTGCTTATGCCCAAAGTGTCAGGCAACTGCTGGACTTTGTCACGCCCATTGTTGCCCATATTAATCGTACCTTCGACATAGGCAGAGGACAAGCAGCAAAAGACCGGGAATTAGCTATTGGATCACCTATTCTTGCCGTTTTAGGAACCGATGAAGACACTCCCGCTCACTGGTTTAGTGCTGGACAGGCATTGGAGAGAGTTCTGCTGCTTGGACAGGCGGTTGGTGTTTCTGCATCGTACTTAAATCAACCTATACAAGTGGCACAACTGCGTCCTAAACTCCGAACCCTTCTAAATACACCTGGTTATCCCCAAATATTGCTACGCCTTGGTTTTGGTTCTGAAGTCAAACCCACACCTCGAAGAGCAGTCAGTGAAGTCCTTTTATCTGAGTAATATCAAAAACCATCAAACTACTGAATTATAACCAACTGTTCCTTAACAACGTGACAACCTAATAGTTGCAATTTATCAGGGCAAACTCTGTAAAAGACTTTGCTATTCTGTTCCTTATGAACACTATTTTCTAGTCTAGGAAAAATATTGTAAATACGGCTCATTTTATCCCTTTGGACACTCTTTTATGTAATACTAAGCACTAGTACTGTCCCACACATTGCCACTTAGCATCTTTTTCTCAACAAACGTAACTCAATTACCCAATCAGGACTGCTAGATTGGAAATATGTGTTGTGCTGCTTCCAAAACCGACCAACGGATAGAGATCATCTTTATGAAGAGCAAGAATCAAGTCATCTTCGCCTTATTGTTGAGAAGCGCTATAGTCTTTTCACCCGTGCTACTGTCCGTTGGTATTGCCAGTGCGCAAAGAACACCTTCTTCCCCACAGCCTGCGCTGTCTAATCAAAATCGGCAAGAACTCCCACGACTGACACAAGAAGATCGCGACTCTGTTAATAGAACTATCTTGTTTCATGTCTGGCTAGCCATAGTGACTGTAGTTCCACTCACAGTCATTGCTGCTTTATTGCTCCTGCGACGGGTTGCCATTCGTGAGATAGTTGATAGAGCAATGGAACGGCTACAGGGACTGGAAGAATTAGAAAAACAGCTAGTCAGTGTTAAGCAAGAAGCACAAAAGCTTATTCAAGAAACGAAAAATATCACTTCTGACTTAGACAAGGAAGTAGAAGCACTTCAACAAAGAATCAAAATAGAACAAGAAAATTTATCTAGACTTCCAGTTGAAATATCTCAGTCAAAAGAGCAGATATTAGCAGAATTAGAAACAGCAATCAAGAACTCTAAACAAGAGGTAAAAACTTTAGAATCTGAATTTGCCTCTCAAGTTTCTGATTTACAATTGCAAGCCCAACAACAAAAAAATATAACTGTTGAAAATTTAGGAAAATTAGAAACAGAAGTTGCATCAGAACTGTCGGAATTACAAGTGGGTGTTCAACAGCAAAAGGATGTTGCCCTTGAGAATTTACAAAAATCGAGTTCGGAGTTTGTCACCCACCTGTCTGAATTAGAGTCACAGACGCAGCAACAAAAGAATAAAATTCTGGAAAGTATGGAGCAATTGCGCTTGGAATTTACATCGCGACTGTCTCAATTACAGTCAGGTGTAGAACAAGAAAAAAATGTGGCACTGGAAAATTTAGAAAAATCCAGTTCCGAGTTTACAGTTCAAGTTTCAGGATTGCAGTCTAAGACGGAGCAGCAAAAGAACAAAATTCTGGAAAGTATGGAGCAATTGCGCTTGGAATTTACATCGCGACTGTCTCAATTACAGTCTAGTGTAGAACAACAAAAAGATGTGGCACTGGAAAATTTAGAAAAATCCAGTTCGGAATTTACAGTTCAAGTTTCGGGATTGCACTCAGATACTGAACAGCAAAAGAACAAAATTCTGGAAAGTATGGAGCAATTGCGCTCCGAATTTACATCACGACTGTCTCAATTACAGTCTGATGTAGAACAAGAAAAAAATGTGGTACTGGAAAATTTAGAAAAATCCAGTTCCGAGTTTACAGTTCAAGTTTCAGGATTGCAGTCTAAGACGGAGCAGCAAAAGAACAAAATTCTGGAAAGTATGGAGCAATTGCGCTCCGAATTTACATCGCGACTGTCTCAATTACAGTCTGGTGTAGAACAACAAAAAGATGTGGCACTGGAAAATTTAGAAAAATCCAGTTCCGAGTTTACAGATCAAGTTTCGGGATTGCAGTCTAAGACGGAGCAGCAAAAGAACAAAATTCTGGAAAGTATGGAGCAATTGCGCTCCGAGTTTACATCGCGACTTTTGGAATTACAGTCAGGTGTAGAACAAGAAAAAAATGTGGCACTGGAAAATTTAGAAAAATCCAGTTCCGAGTTTACAGATCAAGTTTCAGGATTGCAGTCAGATACTGAGCAGCAAAAAGACAAGATTCGTGAAAACATGGAGCAATGGCGCTTAGAATTTGCATCTCTCCTGTCTCAATTAGAAGTTGAAGCTCAACAACGAAAAGAAAGAATTATAGAAAATTTAGAGAAATCGGGCGCTGAGTTTACATCTCAATTCTCGGAATTACAGTTGAATGCTCAACAAAGAAAAAATAACATCCTTGAGAAGCTAAGAAAATTAGAATCAGAATTTGTATCTCAAGTTTCTGAATTGGAGAGGGATGCTCAACAAAGAAAAAATATCATGCTTGAGCAACTGTCTGAGGTTACAGCTTCTGCCTCTATCCCAGAGTCTGCTACTCCTAAAGCAGAGGAAAAAATACAGGAGGTACCACAGCAAGCAGAGGTTAGAGAACATACAGAGACTCAGCAAGAGCCGACAGTTAATAATTATCTCAAACAAGGAGATGTTCTTTTCTCCCAAAAGCGCTATGAAGATGCACTTGCTGCTTATAACCAAGCAGTGAAAATTCACCCCAAAGACGCTGTTGCTTGGTTGAACCGAGGTATGGTTTTAGGAAGGTTGAAACAGTATAAAGAGGCGATCGCCTCCTACGAACAAGCTTTGAAAATCAAGCCAGATTACCATCAAGCTTGGGTTGACTTGGGTGTAGCATTCGGATATTTGCGAAGACACAAGGAAGCTTTTGCTTCTTTTAAGAAAGCGACACAAATTAAGCCTGATGATGCTGTTGCATGGTTCAATAGAGGTCTTGCTTTGCAAGAATTGGAACGATACGAAGACGCAATAGTTTGTTTTGACAAAGCCATTAAACTAAAGCCAGACTCCTACAAAGCTTGGAATAACCGAGGTTACGCCTTAGTTAGGCTGGGACGCGATGACGAAGCTATTGAAAGCTTTGACAAAGCCTTGGGCATGAAACCAGACTACGCCAGTGCTTACTATAACAAAGCCGCCTGTTATGCACTGCAAAGACAGGTTGAGTTAGCCCTGGAAAATCTGCAACGGGCAGTTGAGATTAATCCTAATTATAAAGAAGAGGCGTCAAGTGACATCGATTTTGATGAAATTGCCAGCGATAAGCGTTTCCGGCAATTTGTTGCTGGGGAGAAGATAAAAGATAGCCTTAAGTTAGATGGTAGTATACAAAAAACTTCTAAAGCAATAAAATAATCAGCCTGATTTGTAGTACAACGTTGTAATAACTGCTGTGTATTACCACAATTTGCTACATGAGTCAACCTGCCATTGCGTGCTTTCGATTTGAGAGGTTAAAGTAGGAATATAGCAATCCTAAATCATTCGTAAAATTCTCTCTTCTCTCTTTTCTTGGCGCTCTTGGTGTCTTGGCGGTTGATAATTTTTACCTATCAAATAAAACTGCTATAGATTACAGCTATTTTCAGGTAAATAGACCTTTTTTGTGTCGCGCAAAGTCACAAAGACGCAAAGAAGAACGCCAAAAAATGTGGTCTAAATAAGTGAAAACTGCTGTAATGAGTCAATCCACATAATCAGTCGTAAAAAGCTACGAGAATTCTGTGAAGCTCATGCTGACTCTTGTGATGCCCTCAACAACTGGTACAAACTTGCAAGCAAAGCAACATGGGCTAACCTTGCTGAGGTTGAGGCACTTTATCCAGCGGCTGAGGCAGTAGGTAACTTCACCATTTTTAATATTAAAGGTAACAAGTATCGACTGATTGTAGATATTGTTTACTCTGACCAAACAATTTTTATCAAATTCATCTTGACACACGCAGAATACGATAAGGATAAATGGAAAAATGACCCTTACTTTTAACTCTGAAACTTATGGCAGTTTACTGGCTCAATATCAACCCAAGGTCATTAAGAATGACGAAGAAAACGAGCAAGCGATCGCCTTAGCTGAGGAGTTAGCACATCGACCAAACCGAACATTGGAAGAATCAACCTTGTACAATCTGTTAATTGCTCTGATTGAAAAGTACGAACAAGAGCATTATCCTATCGAGCAGTCAACACCTCATTCTATGCTACTTCATCTCATGGAAGCACGGAATTTAACACAAGCTGATTTGGTAGAAATTCTAGGGTCGAGTGGCGTTGTCTCTGAAATAATTAAGGGTAAGCAAAAAATTGGTAGGGTAGAGGCTAAGGCTTTGGCTGAGTTTTTTCACGTCGATTCTGGGTTGTTTATTTAGTCAAGGATAAGCGACTACTCACAACTCCAAACTTTTTCGGTACTCAAAATACAGCCCTCAGCACTGTAAAGATAGCAGCGCTGAGGGCTGCACTCAAGGGAACTGTAATCAGCCATGCGCCGGCAATTCCTTGGAGAGTCTTGAATTGAATTGATTTCATGTTTTGCACCAATCCAATCCCAACAACACCACCGACGAGAGCATGGGAGGTGGAGACGGGTAAACCCAACCGAGAGGCAAGTAGGATAGTCGTGGCAGTTGCTAGTTCCGCGCAAAATCCGCTACTGGGTTGCAGGGGAATAATACTTTCGCCGATGGTGGCGATGACTTTTTTTCCCCAAATGCCTAAACCAAAGACAATTCCAGCACCACCAAGTATTAAAATCCAGATGGGGATGTTGATGTCGTCTGTGGGTACCGTGCCAGTGCGATTGATGTAAGCAATAGCAGCCAGAGGGGCGATCGCATTTCCCACATCATTAGAACCATGAGCAAAAGCAACAAAACAAGCACTAAGCAATTGAAATCGAGCAAATAACCCTTCAACAGGGTTCAGGAATTTAGATTTTGAATTTTGGATTGAATCTCCCTTTGTCCCCTTGTCTTCTAACTGTCGCCAGCTGTACAGAGTCAGTCCAACTGCTGCTACAGCACCACCCACCAGTGGAATATCATGAACGGGTATTTTTAAACCAACTTGCGAAATCAAAAAATCTGTGATCGGTTGAGTCAGTGATGGTAACACAATGACACCAAATACCCCCAGCAAAAGCGCACTCAACCAAGGAATCCACTCCTCTAACTGCGTATGTGGATTTGGTTGCTCCAGAATCCAGCGCTTGATTTGACTGTAAAATAAAGCGGCAATTGTGCCACTTATAAATGGAGTGACAATCCAGCCTATAGTGATTCGCCCAATTGATGACCAATCAATCGCACTCACTCCCAAAGCAACCCAGCTAAATCCGGCGATCGCACCAACAACGGCATGGGAAGATGATACAGGCAAACCCCGTGATGTGGCAATTTGCAACCACAAACCACCAGAAAGCAGCACCGCCACCATTCCAGTGACTAGCATTTGCGGTGTATCGGCAAATAAAGCTGGATTGGCAATTTTCGTCGCTAGGGTTTGGGATACCTCGTGTCCAAACAGGACTGCACCCGTAAACTCTAACACCCCAGCAATTATCAGTGCTTGTTTTAAAGTAACAGCCTTGGAACCCACGGAAGTTCCCATTGCGTTAGCAACATCGTTTGCACCAAGATTCCAAGCAACATAAAAGGCGAGAACTGCGACTAAGATGACAAGCATTGAGTTTACCGATTGGGTGTTTTGGGAAGTAGAGACGCTTTCATGAGAGCGCGTCTCTACAATTAACAACTCACAACTAACAATCCCTACTCTCCAAGGTAATAACTAGGGATAAATCAAAATTTTGTACGTTTCTGGAGTGGGTGCGATCGCTTGTTCCACTGCTGCTGATAAATCTTGTAATGGATAGCGATCGCTAATCAACGCCTGTACATCAATGCGCCGATTAAACACAATATCAGCCGCTAGACTTTGAACGCGGTAGGATGAGCTGTAACTGCCCATCAAATCAATCTCCCGACGGTAAAGAATATTCGGGTTAACCGGAATTTCCACTTCATCGGGGAACTCCGCGAAAAACAGGATTTTGCCACCTTTGCGGGTACAGTCGAGGGCTTGAAAGAAAGCTTTCTCACTTGGAACAGCAAGCAGAGTCGTATCAACACCCATGCCATTTGTCAAGTCCTGAATTTTTTTGGGTAAATTGGCGTCACGGGCATCAAATGCTGCTTCTGCGCCCACATTCAAAGCTTTTTCGATGCGGGATGGAAGTAAATCTGTGGCGATCGCCTTCGCCCCGAAATACTTCACCAACATGATAAACATTAACCCAATTGGTCCAGCACCAGTAACCAAAACCGTTTGACCTGGGGCAATTTGGGCTTTTTTGACTGCTTTGAGGCAGCAGTTAGTCGGTTCTACAAAACTTGCTTCTTCAAAACTTATATTATCAGGAATGGGAATCAATCCTCCATTACGCACAATATGACCGGGAACTTTGACATATTGAGCAAAACCACCGCCGCTAGCATTAAACCCTGCTGTGGTGGAAATGTTTTTGTAGACATCACACATCGAAAAATTGTCATTTAGGCAGTAGGCGCAACGCATACAGGGGATGTGGTGCATCACCGCCACCCGTTGTCCAACTTGCCAGCCTGTTACCTCAGAACCCACGGCTGAAATAGTTCCAGCAGTTTCATGTCCAAAAATGCGCGGCGGTTCATACAGGGGATAACGAATTTTTTTTATATCCGATTGACACAACCCCACGACTTGTACCTGTACCAGCACCTCATCGGGTTCCAGGGTGGGTACGGGGATATCCTCGTAAGAAAGTTGATTAACGCCTCTAAATACCTGTGCTTTCACGTTGAATTCTCACTGGTCAACGATAATAGATGTAACACTTAGGGCGTTCTTTATGCTAATTGCTACGAAATTTAGTCTGTATTGATAGTTTGTTGCAATTTAAACAACGTCATCACTGATGCTTGAGATAACTTTGTTCACAAATTGCTGTAAATTAGCTCCATCTTTCTTACCTTTAACAGCAAGAAGGCTCACACTGTAGCTGTACCCAGGTCAGTGTTGAG
>NZ_CAWMYC010000145.1:0-52277 GCF_963872035.1 Scytonema sp. HK-05 | reverse complement strand
TCGGGCTGTTGGAAGCCTACCCTGTAATCTTTGATTCAGGGTAGGAGTATGTCACAAGCCTATGGTCGATTAGATTGTGCCTTTAATAATGCTGGCATTGGAAAATCTGTTCCGCTTACTGAACGCTCAGAGGAGGAATGGGATGCTGAGACAGATGTTAACCTGAAAGCGGTCTGGCTGTGTCTGAAATATCAAATTCCGGCGATGCTCAAAACTGGAACTGGTGCGATCGTCAACATGGCATCTATGGGAGGTGCTGTTATCGGTGCATCTGGTTTTTCTGCCTACCAAGCCGCTAAAGGAGGAGTTGTTGGGTTAACGCGCTCGGCAGCGATAGAATATGCTGGACAGGGAATTCGGATCAATGCTGTCAGTCCAGGGCTGATTGCAACGGAAATCCTATCCAATGTTTCAGAAGATATGCTTCAACAAATGAGCAACGCAGTTCCACTTAAAAGAATCGGGGAAGCAGCAGAAATCGCAAATGCAGTTATTTGGTTATGTTCTGATGCTGCGTCCTATATCACAGGGCATAACTTAGTCATTGATGGCGGTTTTACTGTCCAGTAGAAAGCAGCATAATTCTTCTAAAAAAGGGAAAGTCAGGCAAATAGGCTTTTGATGGTGGCAGAGAATTTACAGATAGTGCTGGCTGTTAACCGTTAACTGTCAACAGTCATACTGACCAAGACTATGTTTATTTTGATTTTTTTAATTTCTAATAGATAAGCAGTGACTGAAGCTATAGTGGATCTAGCAATTTTGCTGTTGTGGCTTGGGTTAAGTCCTACTGCCAATTCCTACAATAAATAGTTTAGAAACACCCTGTAACTCGATGACAGGCAAAAACGCAAGACAGAATGCAATCCTGCGGCAAGTGTCTGGTATGGGAGCGTCTTTTGGATCGGAAACTCGCTACTCGCTGCTTTCGAGTCAAGAGGTAGTCATTGGACGTGATCCTAGTTCCCAAGTTGTATTAGATGCCATGTTGTACCGCATGGTATCTCGTCGTCATGCGGCGCTTCGTCCTCTTGCTTCATCCCCAGATGCACAACCGAACTGGATAATCTGTGATTTGAATAGTGCCAATGGCACGTACCTGAACGGACAACGGTTGCAGGGTTGTCAGCAATTGATCAGCGGAGATCGCATTACTCTAGGTCATGATGGTCCAGAATTCGTTTTTGAGTGTGAACTCAAAGAGCAACAAGCCACAGCGATCGCCCCAGCAGCAGCGACACCGCTTCCTCCAGCAAATAGTTACCCAACAGCGACGTCAACGTTTTACCAACCTCCTCCAAACCCCCCAAAGCCAGCAGACTCTATCAGCTTCACCCAGCTGTTTCCCATTATTTCTACTGGTAAAGATTTAACTCGTAAAGCTTACCTGATACCGGGAATTCTTACAGTTGTCTTCGTGGTACTGATGTTTGCCACGGTAGGTCAACCAGCAAATCAAGTTATAGTCGCCATTTATATAGCTTCCGCTGCTTACTACTTTATTTACCAGTTGTGTGGTAAACCAAAGCCTTGGTGGGTTCTGCTGGCGTCGGCATTGACGACATCGGTGATTTTGCTCACTCCGGTGTTGGATTTGTTTATCTTTGTGTTTCGTAATCTCTTGCCTGGTAACTTACCCTCAGAACAAGAGTCCATCACTTTCACAGAGTTACTGGTGCGGATGTTTTTCGGTGCTGGCTTGATGGAGGAATTACTCAAGGCAATACCTGTACTAGCAGCGTTTTTCATTGCTCGCGGACTACCTTCGCCGTGGCGGGAACGCATCGGTGTCGCAGAACCTCTTGATGGTATTCTACTAGGAACGGCTTCTGCTGTCGGCTTTACCCTGTTGGAAACTCTGGGACAATATGTGCCAACTATTACTCAAAGTGTTACAGCACAGTCGGGAATAGGAGCTGGTCAACTTGTGGGTTTGCAACTGCTGATTCCCCGAATTCTCGGTTCTGTTGCCGGACATATGGCTTATAGTGGATATCTTGGATATTTTATCGGGTTAGCGGTACTCAAACCTTCTAAAAGTTGGCAGATTTTAGGAGTCGGTTATCTGACAGCGTCTGGACTACACGCTTTGTGGAATGCAACAGGAGTTATCAACGGTTTGCTGTTGGTGGTTGTTGGGGTATTGTCTTACGCCTTTTTGATGGCAGCTATTCTCAAAGCTAGGGCGCTTTCACCAACGCGATCGCAAAATTTCGCTACCCGTTTTCTCGGACCTAAGTAAAGAGTGCCAACACATGAGGAAAATGAGGGAGAGAAGAGGGCAAATGATTTTTATCTCTTTCGAGAGATGATGGTCGTTTTGGCGCTAGCTAAGGTTACATTACACTGGATATTTCTGTCTTAAGATAGATGAAAACTTTCGCATTTTGAGATGCACAACAAAATTGCCGTTTCGGGTCAGAGCAACTTGTCGCCTCAATGAAATCAAAGCAGAAAAGAGAAAGTTGAAATTAAGCTTCGTCGTAAGACTTGTTTAGCTGATTGAGGGCAAAAGATGCAACGGCTAAACTGACTTTTGCCTTTTCAACTTCTGAAAGATTTGTCCACTCACGATTTTCTACGTTTTCTACCACCGAATTTACATTTTGCTGTTCGCCGCTTCTCATAGCGTAGGCAAAAGGACGCGCCATAACCAAAAGGTCATCTGTTTGCCAACTAGGTAACACAGATTCAACACATTGAACCAGCTGTTCGCCAATCGATTGCCCTGAATTAAAAATTTCAGCAGCTTTTTGGGCAATAACCGTTATCCAATCTTGAGGTACACTAGCGGCGAAACCAGCTTGTAAATTTTTTTGAAGATTCGCCACAACAGAAGATTTTGTAGTAATTTTATAGGTTTTGGAATTGAAATTATTAGACCAAAGGGTGTCTAAGCGATTGTAAAAATTTTGTGAGCGTGTTGTCAGTTCCTCATCGAGGACATCCTCTAACTGGAACTGCTGTTCTAGTTGTGCAAAATAGTTTTCTGATTCTTCGTCTGCTGGATTCCAGGGATATGTAGCATCTTCTGGTTCCAAGAGTGCTTCTAAAAGCTCTAAATCGACTTGAGGTGGTATGGAATGAAAAGTATCTGAACCGTTAATCTTGTTAGCCATGTCTCGCTCCTGTGGAATTATTTATCGGTATTGACAGCTACAGCTGCCAGGATCTCATTTCCGCAAAAAGAATGCAATTCTATCGAAAAGTGTTGGTTGACTTGGCGTTTGTTCAAATGCCAGAAAACCGATGTTTCCAATCTTTAAGCTCAAACATTCTCAATGATGAACTCCCAAGGTTGACTTTTCGTACTACCAAACTTTAACTGCATACCAGATTGTAAAGGGACTTCCTGACGATGGATTTGTTGCCAAACATTAGCGAGTAAAACCCAGGTGGTTCCGTAGGTGGACAAATCTTGCAGGTAATAGGTTCGCACTGGGGTAGATCCTGTCAGAGTATTGCGAGATAAGATTTCGGCATGACGTTTGGAAACTGAAGGTTCTGGAATCACAATATCATTGTCTGTCGTGCGACCGATGCGGGTGACTCCTGGTCGCAGTGACCAAGTTCTACCTCCTGGTGAGAGCGATCGCAAACAAGCATGATTGAGCATTGAAGCTATGCCAGGAATCGAAGTTTCTGGTAGTTCTGTAATCCCCTCATCAAAACTCTTTATAAGTTCACCATTATAATCTGGATGCAGGTAGAGAATTGGCAATGTCCAAGCGGGTTGATTGAACCTGTAAGTTGTCAATAGCTTTTGTCTTGCTTCCGCCACCGCTTCATCAATTGGTTTGCGCGATCGCAAAGCAGCAGCAAAAGCTTGAATAAAAGTGTGGCTTTCGTGGTCGGCTATTTGATCGCGCATTGCCAAAACCGCAGGCATACCTTGACGGATAAGTACTTCTGCCAAGCTGCTGTGGGACATAGCTAGGTGCGAAACAGCTGCTGGTTGTGCCCCCCAACAAGAATTGAAAACCGCCAGTTTCACACCACTATGAGTCAAAACTTGGGCTAATTCCATCCCATTGAGGGTCATACCTGGTCGCAAATACAGCAACCCTCCGTCTGCTCCAGGCGAACCGTGACCTGCGTAAAACAAGACGTTGTATGCCTTTGTTTCTAGCTGTTGAATCAACTCTTGTGGAGTGGGTTGCAAGAGTGTTGTCACCATACAGGGTGCGTAGCCACTATAACTGCTAGCTACAAGCGAGCCATTGGAAAGGGTTTGTTCTAGGATAGCTGCTTCTTTTTCAAGTTGCAGCTGCTGTTCATCTTGACCCAAAACCAGCAGTATGTTTAACCCTTGCTCTGCTCGTAAATACGGTAAGGGTTCGACTTCGCTGGTTGTGCGACTAAAGAGGATGTGTTGCGACAGAGAAATGGCAGATTGACCTGGTTCGCGCTGCATGATTTCCCAAGGCAGGGCAATCAGATCCGGGTCACGAATTTCTAGCAGCACGCGCAAACGCGTATGTTGACCCATAGCGATCCCGCGACTGCGTTCAAAGCTATTAAGAATTTGTCCGTCAAATACCCAATTCCACAGGCTGATGCCCAAGTATTGCATCAGACGGCTGCTGTAACTGGTCGTCTGACCGGAAGTTGGGACAACAAAATCCATAGGTAGAGGATTTGCCGCTTTGGGCGTTGCTTTTGGGGAAATCTCCAAGCGGCTGTGTTCGGCAAACATTTGCTGCCACTCAAGCCAAGCTTGAGACAGATGTGGAAGCCAGACGCAATCACGCAAAACATAGCCACTGGGATAGGGAGCGTTCACCACCCAAATGGCGAAACTGTCAGTGCCGGTGTTGACGAGACGGGCGATCGCCAGGTTAAGGGATGGCATGGATTCGTTAATCTAAAAGGTAAAATTAAATATCAAATAACTATTTTAAAAGGCAATTTTTTTTGCCTTTTAAGTTTTTTATTTAAAGTTATCACCTGTAATATTTCAGCCTTCTACCAGTTTATCGAGTTTTTGACGCTATGCTGCTCTTGGACTAGCAGGTGTCACCTATTTTAATACCTCACTGTTTGGGCACGGCTGGCTTAGGCTCAGTTGCTGATTCTTCAACAGTCGGCAGAGAAGCATCTTGCGGCTGACATAGGCTTACCACTTCTGGTTTAGCGTTGGGGAGATTGAACGATTTGAGTTTGGAGAATAAAATTCTGACTTCGTCCCCTGGGCTGAGTAAAGGTTTTTTGGCAACAGAAGTTGATTGTGAGTTTGAAGGACTTGCTTTGGCAACAATTGAGCAGACTCGCAAATAGACCCAAGTGTCTTTGTCTGTGTTCTGCGTCTTGAGAATTTGCAAAACAGTACCATTTGGGGCAATAGCTTGGGTTGGGGGCGTGGTCGTCCTCATGAATTCTATTTCGCTGTTAGTCTGAATCACCCCTCGTGCATTCACACTGGAATTGCCCGAACTGCCTTGAGAACCAGTTGTCACAACTGATGGTAATGGTGCGGCATCCGTAGGATTTGCTAGAGGTGAGGATTGAGGTATTTTTGGGATAGGGAGCAATCCCAGTCGCCACAAGTATCCTAATATACCACTCCCTACAAACAGCAGCAGAATAACAATCAACTGTAGCGGTAATTTTATACCTTTCGCGGGCTTGCTTGTTGAAAGGACGTGAGTTTTCTGGTTTTGGCTGTACTCTGGCCTGAGTGCCGTTGTTGGCTGGCTTTGGGCGGCTGTGGCTGCTGGTATTGTGGAGAGGTCAGCAAGCACGGTTTTGAGGCTTGACTTTGGTTCTGAGTATTTAACTTGGCAGTGTACAACTGCGATAGTGACGTTATCATGTCCATTTTGATTATTCGCTATTTCCAATAATTTTTCTGTTACATGTAATACATTATCTTTTTCAGTAATAATGGGTAAAATTTCTGTTTCCCAATATTGCTCCACCCGGTCAAAGTCACTCAAACCGTCGGAACACAGGAGGAAAATGCAGTCTTCGTCGAGAATAAACCGTTGTGACGTCGGATGCAATGAATTGCTAGCACTCATGCCTAATGCCTGCACCAAGGAACCGGATGCTCCCTGTTGGACTGCATCCCGGTATGTGGCATAGCCTAAGCGTACCTCACGCGAGGCAACATCATCATCTAGGGTGACTTGATAACAGCCGTGGCGTGTAATCCAGTAAGCACGACTATCACCAACGTGAGCAATGTACATTTCGTGGGCAATGGGCAATGCCATCACTAGGGTTGTGCCCATGCGTTGACGCCCTTGTCGATGTTCGTTGTCGTTGCGCTGGCTGATTTTGTCGTTAGCTGCTGCTGCTGCGCTTTCTAAGTCGGCAAGTAGAGTTGCGGGGTCTGTGTGCTCAGAGAACGCTTTTGTTAGGTCCTGCAGCTGCTGCTGGATGGTTTCAATGGCTAAATTTGATGCAACATTGCCTCCCTCGTGTCCGCCAATGCCGTCACAGACAATAGCCAGGGCTGTCGGCTGAGGAGGTTTGCTGATGACGCTGCCACTAGGCGGATAACAAGCATCTTCATTACGTTGGCGACTCGGTCCGGTATCGCTCTTGGTAGCAATTTTGATGACTGGTGTTTGGTGTTGACCTAATTGTGCCAATCCTCTATCTAGAACGGCAACAAGTTGCTCACCTGATTGTATGTCTTTGGCAATCAGAGAACGACAAATTTCACTCAAAAATTCGGCGATCGCTCCTTTGGCATTTACCTGTAACTGCTGCCAAAATTCCCCAAGTTGAGGTAAACCAGGGGAAGTTTGATTGTCCTGCTGCAATTCCACTAAACGTACTAAGGGTCCTTCTACTCTGACTAACTCTGGGTTGAGTAAGCTAGAGCTTACGCCTTCACTGGAGAGAGGTTGCCACAGATGAGCTATTTGCCACAGCCAATTGAGTTGGCGCATTGATGTTGCAGAGCTCCAAGCAGTGGTTAGCTCGCTTGCCAGCTGTACTTCCAACGAAGCTGTACTTTCTAGCACAGAAAGCGGAGGTTTTTCTAAAAGTAATATTTCTTTGCCAGAACTGCCGCTCACTGGCGGCAGCACTCCATACACCTGCGGTACGTGCAAGCGGTAGGCAAATAGCCGCAAGTAAGGTCTGATTGCCTGTAAATGTTCTACATTTGGTGTTTGAGGTAAGAACGCAGGCTTGGTATCTAAAAGAAGCCCTTTGCTGATAACCAGATAGCGATCGGCTAATAATTCTCCAGCGTTAGCCACGCTCTGCCCGTCTGCCACAGCCCAGAGGAAACGTTTGGGTAGGGGTGTGGAACATCGCAGGCAAAACTTGTGTGTCAGGGGATTTGGAGCTTGACAAAGTTCATTTGGGCAGTAGAGCGTTGGCGCATCATTTTCCATAGTCTTCGCACCGATCAGCAGATTGGCTTTGTTTTCAACAGCATTGGCAGCGGCACTGTTGACCGCTCATATCTGATATATCCAATTTTGGATCACGATTTTAACTTGCGGACGAAACTTAAGATGCTAAGAGTTTTGAAAAATTTGCTCAATGATCAACGAGGGAGATTTTCCAGTTGATACGCAACGCGACACACTGGAGCTACTCACACATACTTCCGCATTGAGCAGGCATCAAGCCGCTTCCACTGTCCTTTTCTCAATATGGCACGCACTAAACCACAAAGATGAGAAGGCATTGTTAAGTAACGCATACAGTCCTCAGGTTATTGCAGTTCTGTCTTAAGAGAACAGATATTGCAACAAGAGCGCACTTCACCAAAAATTTACACCTCTACCTAAAATCCCATATAACTTTGTGAAAGCTTCATCACCTCCCTTGTTCAAAGCTTGCCTGATCAGAAACTCTGTTTTCAATCACAAGTTTTTTTCTTTGCTTTTATTTTTCTTGTCATGTATCTCCAGATAGGGGGATCAGTGTGAATTAGCTTTACCTTACACTTTACACTCTTGGGAAAACAAATTATTCCATCAGAAAGAGGAGATAAGTTTGGTTTTTCCCTAGTTTATATGTATGTGGGAATCAATCAAGCAAGTTTAGTTAAGACCCAAAGCAAGTTATGGCGATCGCTTGCTCGTTGGTATTAAGTCTTAACAATAAACCTTATTTTAGCTTATTGATAACATCCCCACTTCAAACAGCATTTAGCACACTTAATTATTGGTGAGACAATAATGGAAGATAACCAACAAAAAGATATTCATCGTGCAGTTAACCCTGGTGATGTCATTTCTGAAGAACCACAAGCAGTTGAAGAGAAGGCAGAACAACTTGCCGTTGATTCTCCAGATATCACGGGAGATCATATTAAAGTTCCGACTTATTTTGTCGTTGACGAACCTGATGGCTCACAAAAACCTCTACATCATGTGAAAGATGCAGAAGAAATTTCTGATGTGATTCGACAAGCACGAGTTGACGAAGAAGGAAATAGGGTTTGGTCGTAGATATTTAACGGTCAGCAGTCAGCAATGAGCTTTCTCTTAGATAACTGCTGACCGTTTTCTATTGAGTCAATCTATCAGCGTTCTCTCGTTTAATGGTTAAAAATTCTGTATTACAAAATACTCCATAAGTACTACTAAAAAATCTGCATTATTGTTGTTAATTAATAGCAGTCTTCTGGCATTTATCGGTAATAGTTAGAAATAATAGTTATAAATTTTATACACAAATATTAAACTTGGTTAGCGCAACTGTTTTTTGAATTCATCAGTTGGCACAAGTATGGCGGATGAGCGCGTGGATAGTTGACTAAAATTCCTGTCAAGGTTGAACGGTCGATAGTCAACAACGTTGAGGCGTTTTTCATCTGACTTCGATTTTTGAGTTTACAAAATTTAACTAAATTTATATATTGCACCAAGCTTTAAAACCCTATTTTCTGCCTTCTCGTGACTTCCACGCTTTGGGGGTTGGGGGGTGGAGTGCATTTCAGTGAGTAAACTCATCGCAAGCAATATAAAACAAAAGTGACGTCCTCTCCCGCTAACCTTGCGGTGTAACGGGAGCATCCCAGACCTCACGATCCGGGTTTCCTGCTTCACAGGCTGGGTATCCCCTAAGCCTCAGCAGTCAGCAACGATGCGTCCACACCGCCGTTTGTACGAGTAACCTAAAAAGTTTGCGTACAACCAAAGGTAACTGATTTTACGCAACCAACCCGACAGACAAAAATATTTGTACTTCTGGTTGCAACCCCATATCAGTTGTCAAGGTTCAGACTTCCCCAGTGCAAATTACTGCCACTCTGAGTTTTTTTATTTTACCTCGAAACACTTATTAATCAAAGGTTTTACCTATGAAGATTCAAAGAAACTTGGTAATTATTGGGGTTCAATGCCCCAATAATTACCCCACAATTCCCCTCACCACCAACCTACGGTGTGGTGGGAGTACAATGCGCGGAGGTTTAGATGGACTAAAAAGGTATTGGTACTGAAGACAGCACGTGCTTTCGAGTTCAGCAGGGTAGGACTAGACCTCTTGCATAAGTAAATTTCATCTGCACGGCAGTTGCTACCCTTTCCTCCGGAAGGCAAGAGCGGCGAACGGGAAGCCGCCCTTCGGGCGTCTACAAATCCGACGATCAAACCCACGCAAGAGCCCATCTCCTACAGGCTGCGGTTAATTATTCATTTTTTTGGAATGAATGCAAGAAGTCTACTAATTGAGTACAACTAGCAAATATTGGCAGGCTGCATTGACGTTCTCACCGCCCGCTCATGTGCGGTGATTCTTAAAATCACTTTTAAGGTTTCCTCTTTCACCGACAAACCTTAAAATCAACTATCGATTGCTGGCAATGCTTAAACCAATTAACCGTTCAATAGAAGCAATTAACGAGGTTAATTTAGTTGCTCCCAGAGGGCTTTATCTCGAGAGGCTTACTAGGATACTGAACCTAGGGTTACCGTGCGCCCCACGATACGTTATAGACTTAAAATATTCTGTTTTCTGGTTTGTCTATCTGTCGATAGCGCAGCTATGTTTATCTTGGTTTTCGCTACCTAATATTTTGCTTTGAACAAGCTTTCCGGTTCAAGGAGCCTAAAGTCGCCACCACCGTGGGGATTCCAAGCATTAATATGGTATACCGCAAGAGCTCGCTTGGTGTATAAAGATTCTGTAAAGCCGCCCTTAAAACAGTGAACAGCTACCTACGCAGTACCAGGCGTACGGTGGGGCATTTAAACCCGCCACCAACGCTCTCTGGTTCAATTGGTGTGGTGTTTCCCCCGGAGGATGAAACTGATAACTGATAACTGGTAACTGTTAAAGGGCGGCGCTTGAAACCCAAAATTTTCGGTAACAGCAGACCAGCCAGTCATTTTGAGAGTTTAAGCATTGAAATTGACAATTTAGACAAAGAAAGAAGAAACAAGAGAGAAGATAGAACAATTTCTTCATTCTTCACTCTTGAGTGCCAGTCGGCTAGAGAGGGAAAGCCCAACGGGAGAGCCAGTTGCCGCTTGTTGGCAGACCCTCATTCGCCGTGCGGGCAGGCTACGCCAACAGGACTGGTCTCACCAGTCGCTGTGAGTTCACCGAAAGCCGTCATTCGCGCTGGCGCATCTTCATTCTTTACTCATCGAAAATTTGGATAGAAACCCCGTCCCTCCCTTCGGGAAGTCAAAATTCGCTCATTCAAAAGTCAAAAGTGAATAAAAGAATTATTTTTGACTTTTGACTTGATACTACTTTTGACTTCTCGCGTTCGCGCAACGTGTCCCGAAGGGACGAGCGCGAGGGGGACGGCTTTACATTTTTGACATTTTTGAACCATTACCGCCTTGGGGTTACTTTATTCGGTGTACTCTTGTAATGCACTTTCAACGGGACAATTACCGCCTCGAATTTTTCACCCCAACGGGAGAGCCAGTTCCCTACGGCGGGAAACCCGCCGATGACTGACTGGACTCACCTGTACTTATAACGGTTTTGCTCGGTTCGGCGATAGCCGTGGCGTTAGCCATAGAGCCTCCCTTTCGGGCGTAGCTGCCCGAGACTTGGTTATTGGTCGGTACTATATCAAAGACACTGGCTTAACCCAATAAACCTGTTTAATCCTCGATTTCTAGAGCTGCAGACTGGCGAAACCATCCGCAGGTAGGAACTTAAACACTTACCAATAACGTAGTACTTAAAGTACTGAGTCGGGTCAACTAATCCTATCGGTTTGAGGCGATGATCGCCCCTAGCCTTTAGGCAGGGGTGTTGACAATTCCATAAGTCTCTTGATTCTCATCACTTGCAACTTGGGGAAGTCCCATGCTGTAATTGGTGACGCGTGCGGAGAGATTATAGCTAATTTCGCCTTTGTGCAGGAGTCCTCGCACAAAATGCTCCAACTCAGAGCCAATGCGGCGTAAGTTATAATCCGTCAGATCTGCGCCACTATATGCTTCTACCTGTTCATCAAACTTGTGATAAACCTTTTGCAGAGCATCTTCATCCCAGTTGAATTCGTTGTCTGGGTCAATATCCAAGGTTAAAACTTGACTACTGGGAACTAGCTCTCCATCCCGGTCTATTTCAGCGGCAAAAATCCGTATGTGCCGGGTTGTAGACTTAAGCAGCATCGGGTTGTCCATAGGCGGTTCGATATTTGGGTTAATCGCGCTCTCAATTATTGTAGACCCAATCCCTAACGGGAAGGAATCATGCCTGTTTGACGAGCATAGGCAAAAATGCCACCTGCATCAATCACTGGTCCAACTTCTCCTAAAGGTTTGAGGTTATATATCTGACCAAGAGTGTGGTTCATCAATTGATTGCTTTCAAAATCTATTGACACCTCTTGACCAGTCTCAAAATGATCACATAACCTTTGGACTGACTCCCAAGGGTAAAGTTCTCCTGTGGCAGCGCAATTGCGGAAGAAGATGCGAGCATAGGACTGGGCAACGACTGCTTTAACGCCTGCGGCACCCAAGGCTATGGGGGCATGTTCGCGTGAGGAACCGCAGCCAAAGTTTTCTCCTGCGACAATGATAGGGTAGGCTGTTTTCATTTCCCCAGAAACTATAAATTTGCCGTAGCGGTCGGGTAAACCAGCTAAAGCATAACTTCCAAGCTTTTCGTACTCATCCGCTTTGGAAGGAACCAAGGTGAGATATTCGGCTGGAATGATTTGATCTGTGTCTATATTGTCATCAAGAACAAAAATCTTACCCCTAATTACTTTGGTCATTGAGGTCTCCTGCCTTTTTAAATGAATAAATTGTACATTTAGTAATTTTACGGAATTGTGGTACAGCAATGTCTGGCTATCATTAGATAGAAAATCTTCAGCGGATTTACTTACGTAGTACCACCAGTTTTTTAGTAAAAAGTCAAACTGTTATTGACGTTTAGATAAAGTTGATGTAAAAACCTTTAAAAAGCTCGAACAACTTCTTACAGAAACTTTATTCTATGGAATCTTAAAAATTGAATAATAGTTATGGTTTACTTGAACCAGACCTATTGCACTAAACCAACAGAAGCTAGACGATAAAGCCAAGCATGAAAAGACACGGGAGAGTGAAATGCAATTAAATTGATTGTTGACAAACAGGAATTGTTAATTCAAAAACTGTGAGAGTCAAAAACATATAAAGAATTCTTGCTTGAAAGATAGTTCCTCAACCAAATTACCACCTAGTACAAGGAAGCCAAAAAACTATGAACTTTGAAGCATTACCACGGCAGGTGAACAGTGTCGATGTAGGTGTTTATGAGTGCGAAATACATCTAAAATTCCGGTTGATAGAGGAAAAAAGTCTGTTGAGCGATCGCGACCAACTTTTGCAGGTACTGCTAGACGCTTTAACCGAGGGGTCTGACGACTTTTTAGAGACTTTACAAGCAACTGTTAAGGCGCAAGAAGTTTCTGAGTTAAAAGCATCACCCCAAATGAGACGTCAGCTCATGCGCTTACGCAACTCAGCTGAAGTTAGTCAATAGTTAAAATTGTTGTCACCCTAGCAGTGGCAAAGAGTGTGTCGAGCATAGAGTATCAGATTTAGTGTTCGTTTGCCGATTTGGTGATTTGTTCTAATAATGACTTGGCTTGCTTAACTAACGCCCACAAACCATAGCGCTAGGGCTTGCATTAGCCCTCACCCTTAGCATTACCCAAACAAATGGGTGCCTACTAAATGTTGCATTTATACCTTGCTTCTAAGCCGGGTTTATTGACAGTCAAACAAAAATCTAAAGAAATCTTGTGTTTAACTGGTTAATACAGTAATCTAGCAGTAATCTAGAGATAAGTTTTTATTACCAAAACAGTTTGACAGGGTGAATTTGTTAGGTAAGAAACTTTGTTTACTGTATCAAAAGTCATTCGCGATTGATTGAAAGAATCGAAAAATTGCCGTTTCTGCCTGTAGTACGTTGACTACTGTGAACAAAAATAACTGAAATGTTAGGCAAAATATTATCTATAGGCTTGACCAGAAAATTTTGAGCGGTCATTGCTCTATCGACATTATTCCTGCTCAAATTGAAGGAGCTTGAATAAAACCCAAATTTTTTTGGTAGACTTGGACGTTTACTTGGACGAGGCTCAGTAAGTTCAGCAAAAACAGAGAACGTCAGCGTAGATAGTAAATTTTGCCATTTTTGAATCACTTAAGTATGGTTAGCTAACCCTGAAGTGACTCGCGCTTTAAAGTTCAGCTTCATCTGTCAGGGTAGCAGGGGGAAAAACTAGACATCAAAGTCGTTATAGGTAATCCAAGATTTTAAACAAGAAAATAGAAAGGCACAAGGCACAAGCAAAGCGATGATTCACTTGTGCCTTGTTTGTTTATAACTACTTTGCTAGACCGTGTTCTAAAGCAAAGCGAACTAACTCTGTACGGCTATTGGTACCAGTTTTACTGAACAAACGGCTGACATACTTCTCTACATTTCGGACGCTTGTCTCTAAACGACGAGCGATTTCTTTATTCATCAACCCCTCAGCCACCAAGTTTAAAACACTTTGTTCTCTGGGCGTCAAGTCAATCGCAAACGGCGCTGGAGATTGATTGATTGCATTTTTTTGAGTTAACAAAGCTTTAATTTGGGCAATCTGATTCGCGAGTTCAGTAATATCTGGCGCTTCACCTTCTTGAGTTGGCGCTGGAGTCCTAGCGGCGCGGCGTTCGAGTAAATTTTCCACAACTGCTACCAGCTCATCTGGATCGAAGGGCTTGGGTATATAGGCATCAACACCAGCTTGATAACCTTGGATGCGATCAGTCGTCATGCCCTTCGCAGTGAGAAATATCACTGGTAGCGACCGGAAGCGGGGGTCGTCTCGCAGCTGCTTGAGGAACTGGTAGCCATCCACCTGTGGCATCATGATATCAGAAATTACTAAGTCTGGTGTGTTTTGCTGCACCAACTCCCAGCCCTCTCGGGCGTTACTGGCAACTTGAACGCTAAAACCGCTTTCTTGCAAATAGTCTTTTACGGCTTCACGCAATCCCGGCTCATCATCTACCAGTAACAATTGTGCTGCCATTTACCGTTTCCTTTGCACGACTTTTCTCCAATTTAGCGAACTTGAGTGACACTCAGCACAACCATTCAATTATTTTGGCGTTCTCTGGCAATTTGGCTTCGCGTTGCCCAGCAGTACGCGCCCGAGCATTGTACAATCCTATAGGGGTACTCACTAAATCTACAAGGCTGGCTTTACCTGCTAATGCTTTGACACTGTCCCTTGGCAATTCCTTTAACACCCAACGTCCTAAGCGGTAGAAGCATTCGGTGAGTGTGGTGTCGCGCATCAAATCTACACCGTGGAGTTCATGCAAATAGCGATTTGAGCGTCCGTAGCGCCGCCATTGACTTTCTAGTTCCTTAAGTGTGGCGCGGTGGCGGTGCTTGACAACTGCATTAGGGGCAAATTCCAAACGTCCCATGTTTTGCTGCAAAATTCGCCAACATATATCAGCATCCCCACCGGAGGTGAGGTAAGGACGAAACAAACCTGCTTGTTCCAAAGCTTGCCGTCGGATCGCTAAATTCGCTGTTTGACCGTAGGGATAGAAAGGATGGGCAAGGGTGTGTTTTTGCGACAGGGTGTCTTGACGGTCTGCATGTTGTTCTAGCAGTGTTTTTCCTGGTAGCGCCACAATCTCGCCGGCGACAATCACCACATCATTGTTGACAAAAGGAGGAATTAATGCATTTAACCATTCGGGTTGTGGACGACAATCTGCATCCGTAAAGGCAAGTATCTCACCAGTTGCGGCACGAATACCAGCGTTACGGGCGGCGTAAGAGCTTTGGATTTGGTTTTCGCTCTGGGGACGAATTGTGATTTCGCTATTTTCAGCAGCTTGTTGAAGTAAGGCAAAAGTGCGATCGCCACTATTATTGTCCACCAGCAAATACTCTACCTGGTGTTTTGGGTAAGTTTGAGCCGATAGACAAGAGATTAATTCTGGTAAATCTGCCTCACCGTTATAAATAGGTATAACCACCGATACCTTTGGCAAGAAGGTATTAGCGGTGGCTGTCTCAATTGATTGATTATTCATATGTTTAAGATTTTGGATTAGCGATAGATCAATAAAAATTATCAATTAGGAATTAGAAATTATGAATTTTTCATAATTCAGCATTCATAATTGATAATTCCTAATTTCTGTCCAGCATTCCCAATCCAAAATCTGGAAGCTCAGCTAAAATTTTAAATCTTAAAATTTTAAATTTACCGAGCTATTGCTCATCGGTTGTTGCAACGGTCGATTTTGCTGAGGGGGTTGAGCAAAGTTGTTGCTAGATAGAGCTGCTAGCGCACGTGCGTATTGAGGATCATTCTGAGTTCCCAGCAAATTTTGATTTGCGGCGAGTTGACGCTGTTGTGCCTGTGTCAGTTCTAATTTGATATCTGGCGCAATTCCTTTATGATTGATATCTGTTCCCTTGGGAGTGTAGTAATGGGCAATGGTGATTGCGACGCCGGAACCATCTGGCAGTTCATGAACTGACTGTACTAAAGCTTTGCCAAAGGTTTGACCGCCAACAACGACTGCTCGGTTATTATCTTTGAGTGCGCCTGTGAGGATTTCGCTAGCACTCGCTGAATTGTTATCTACGAGTATTGCTAAGGGGCGTTTTGTGAGGGCAGTGTGATTTGCCTTCATTTCTTCACTTCCTCCCTTACGATCCACTGTCTTGACAATTGCACCGTTATCCATCCACATCCGGGCAATTTCAATGCTCGACTGCAATAAACCGCCTGGGTTGCTACGCAGATCCAAGACATAGCCATCGACTTGCTTGGCATTTAAATCACTGATCGCTCGTCGCATTTGAGTTGCAGCATGGGCACTAAACTCACGCAGCCGGATATAGCCAATACGGCGATCGCCTTCTTGCTTCAAACTGTAACGCACTGTCGGCACTTCAATACTTGCCCGTGTCAGAGCCACATCAAAAGCGCTCTTTCCATCCCTTCCTAGCCGCAAAGTCAACTTAGTACCAGCTCTGCCGCGAATCAGCTTTGACGCATCTTCCACTTTCATTTGGCTAGTGGGTGTGCCGTTAATTGCTAAAATAATATCCCCAGCTTTAATACCTGCTTTTAGTGCAGGGGAATTTTCTATAGCTTCGATAACGGTGAGCTTTTTAGTTTGCTCGTTCAATTCCATCCGAATACCAATTCCAGTGACTTCACCAGATGTTTGGTTGGTTAGAGCCTCAAACTGTTTGGGGTCCATAAACCGAGTGTAAGGATCTCCCAACTTTTCTAAGGCTTGGCGGATAGCAGTGTATGCTTCTTCACGCGAAGTGTAGTCTTTACTGAGCAGAGTCTGCCTCACTGCTAGCCAATCTTGTTTGTTAAATGAGCCATCTACATATTCACGATTCACTAGTTGCCAGACTTGGTCAAGTGTTGCTTTCGGGCTATCTTGCAGAGCTGCACGCACAGAGCGACACCAAACTGGACCAAGAGCGGACAATGTAGCGGTTGAGGCGATTGCTCCGCTAAGAAAGGCTACTTGGAGCGGCGAGTAACGTTTCGCAGATCGATTCATGTATATTAGCTGGAATAATTGTGTTGTTGACAGTGTAGCAATCCGGCTTTCCAGGATTTTATAAGTTTTTCTTCTCAATTAGACTTTTTTCATCACTTTTCCTTGATGTTTCTCCATAATACTGGATACTGCCAGAAGCAGCTTTTTAACTCTAGCTTACTTCTCCCGCAAGCTTACTGCCACTATGTGGCGCTTTCATCAGTGCCATCTAAGCATTCAATATTACTTTCTAAAATAGCACTTAGCTGGCTCAACTTGTGTTGCCAACTTTAGGAAAAAAGCTTGTATTGAGTACCTTATGAAACGTAAAGTGACAAACAGTCAACCTAGCCCAGCGTCAAAGCAATTGCGGAGAAAGTGGCAATTTTTACAAAGGTTAACTTTTGGGCTGTGTTTTGTGGTAGTTATCTGCCTGATTGTTAACACTATAACCATTATTTCTGCATCTTCCAAGCCCATAGATGCCTTTTTTGTGCTAGGTGGCAGCATTAGTCGGGAAATTCATGTTGCCAAGTTGGCAAAACAATACCCGCAAACCCCTATCTTAATTTCTCGAGGTTCTCCCGACCCCTGTATTTGGCTCATTTTTCAACGCGAAGCGCTTCAGAGAATGCAAAATGTTTGGTTGGAAAAGTGCGCGGATTCTACGTTTGGTAATTTTTACTATTCGATTCCCATCCTCCGCCGTTGGCGGGTACATAAGGTGAAGCTGATTACTTCAGAGACACATTTACCACGAGCGAAATGGATGGCACAAATTCTTTTTGGTGTTCAAGGTATTTGGGTGGAAACAGACATTGTTCAAGAGCAAGGTGTTCCAGGTAATCACGAGTCTTGGCTGAAAACAGGATTAGATGTCACGCGTAGTTTGTTATGGGCACCTTTAAGTCCGATTATTCAACCGAAATGCGCCTATGTTATGAGATTGACAGAGGTGAATATGGACTTTTGGCTGAATCGGCGTTTCAAATGTGAACGTCAAGGTCGGATTTGGGAGTGAAGGGGACTGGGGATTAGGGATTAGGGATTGGGTAACGAAATCGAAAAATTATGTCCGGTATAAGTTCGCAACTTTTTTAAACGCAGAGGAACGCGGTGAACCAGCGCTACTCTTGGAGGGCTACACCATCCGTGAGGAACGGGCATTCGTGACGCAGAGTCTTGCCAAATTGAATCCGCTACGAATTAATGAAATGCTGTACTAAGGCTTTACTTATGGACTCGTCTCATATTAACCGTCTAAGTGCGATTGGTAATGCCTGTGCCCCTTGGGCGATCGCCCCAAAGGGTACGGCGCTTTGCACCATCGCCGCAACCTTGTTACTTTCGCTCTCCTCATCATATGGACTCACAGCAAAAGCCGTTACAATCTTCCGGGTACAAGCACCTGGAACTGGTAGCTCTTTGCATAATCTACCAAAGGCGTACTTACTCGCACAACAGCCTGAAAACTTAAAGCAAGAAGCAGATCAACTGTATAAAAGCGGTCAGTTGCAAAAAGCCCTGGAAGTTTACCAAAAAGTTCTGGCGATTTATCGACAAACTGGCAAAAAAGATGATATTGCCAAAACTCTCTACAATATTGGCAAAATTTACTACCAAAAGACTCAGTACTTGCAAGCAAAAGATTTTTTCAACCAAGCATTAGTCATTTTTCGAGAAATAGATGACAAGGAAAATCTTGGCGACACGCTTAATAGGTTGGGAGCAATTTTTAATAATTTAGGTGAGTATCCAAAAGCACTGGATTTTTATCAGCAAGCTTTAGCGATTAGGCAAGAAGTAGATAATCGCAAAGGCACTGCTGATACCCTTAATAATATTGGGGGCATTTATCAGTCAATGGGTGACTATTCTCAAGCACTGGAATACTATCAGCAAAGCTTTGCGCTTCGACAACAAATTGATGGCAAACCAGGTATTCCCCATACCCTTAATAGCATTGGGGGAGTTTATTACGAAACAGGACAGTATTCCCAAGCACTCAAGTTTTTCCGGCAAGCTTTAGCCAATGTCCAAAATACCAAAGAACCTACATCAGCAAATATCCTCAATAATATCGGACTAGTTTACAGCCAACTTGGTGAATATTCTCAAGCACTAAAATTCTATCAACAAGCTTTAGTCATTTGGAAAAGAATGGGTAATCGCTTAGGCGAAGGCACGATTTTTAATAATATTGGCTTCGCCTATAATGAGATGAAGAAATATTCTGAAGCTATTGATTATTATCAGCAAGCTCTAGCAGTTTTTCAAAAGATTGGGAATCAGCAAAATGTTGGCAGCACTCTTAACAATATAGGTTTTGCGTATCAAGAATTGGGACAATATTCGCAAGCGTTGACTGTTCTCCAGCAAGCGTTGACTGTTCTTCAACAAGTAGGCGATCGCGCTGTTGCTGGGCGTACCTTTGATAGTATGGGAAGCGCTTACAAAGGTATGGGCAATTATTCTCAAGCATTGGCGTCATACCAGCAAGCATTAGCAGTAAGTCGAGAAGTTGGTGACAAACCTACTGAAAGAATTACCCTAGGAAATATCGGCGATTTACTGGCGCGACAAAACAAGCCACAATTAGCAATTATTTTCTATAAGCAATCTGTCAACATAACGGAAAGCATACGCGCTGAATTGCGATCGCTTCCACGAGAACAACAGCAATCTTACACAGCAACCATTGCTGATACCTATCGCCGCTTAGCTGAGTTACTGCTGCAACAAAACAGAGTTCTGGAAGCACAGCAAGTTTTAGATTTACTCAAAATTCAAGAACTAGACGATTACCTGGGTGATGTCCGAGGTAATCAAAGAACCGTTAAAGGAGTTGAGTCACTATCTCCAGAACAGTCAATTAATCAAGGGTTGAAAGCCGTAGCTGATAGACAAATTAAAATCAGCAGACAACTCGGCGAACTGCAAAAAATTCCATCAACCAACAGAAAACCTGACCAAATCGCAAAGATTGTCGAATTAGAGGCAAATCTAATCACAGAATTTAACCAATTTATCGACAGCCCAGAAGTGAATGCTTGGTTAGAACAGCTTAGCCCAAAAGCGGTACAACAGATTATACCACTGGAGAATCTGAACAGCTTGCGAGACAACTTGAAGCGTCTCAACCAAAGCGCTGTTTTGCTGTATCCATTAATTTTAGACAATAGTTTGGAACTGGTATTAACAAGCCCAAATACACCGCCAATTCATTATAGCGTTCCTATTAAAAAAGAAGAACTCAATCGGGCAATTGTAGATTTTCGTCGTGCATTAGAAAATCCCGAATCTGATGCTACAGTTCCTGCACAAAAGTTGTATGAATATTTAATTAATCCGATAGAAAAAGACTTGGCAAACGCAGATGCTAAAACAATCATTTATGCGCCAGATGGACCATTACGTTACATTCCCCTAGCCGCTTTATACGACGGTAAAAAATGGTTAGCGCAGCGTTTTCGTACTAACAATATTACTGCTTTGAGCTTAACCGAACTCGATACTCAACCTTTACCTCAGATAAAAGTCTTAGCTGGGGCGACGACACAGCGTCACGTAGTAAAACTTGAGTCTACCTCATTACCATTTAAAGCGTTGGAATATGCAGGGGCGGAAGTTAACAACCTTGCTACGATGATGCCAGGAACCAAGACACTTTTAGATAATGATTTCAACCGCGAAGCGATGATTTCTTATTTAAATGTCTACTCAATTATCCATATGGCGACTCATGCCAAATTTGTCAACGGTAAGCCGGAATACTCTTTTATTTTAATGGGCGATGGTAATTTAATTACCCTACCAGATATTCAAAAGTTATCTTTGCCAAATGTAGATTTGGTTGTGTTGAGTGCTTGCGAAACAGCAGTTGGTGATCAGATAGGGAAGGGAGAAGAAATTTTAGGTTTTGGCTATCAAATACAGCGTACAGGAGCAAGAGCTGCGATCGCTTCTTTATGGTCTGTGAGTGATGGTGGTACGCAAGCTTTAATGAATGCTTTTTACGCTTTCTTAAGTCAAGGCAAAATTACCAAAGCTGAAGCTTTACGTCAGGCGCAAGCCGCAATGATTACAAGCGACTATTCAGGGGTAACTCAAGACCAGGATAGAGGAATTCTCAAATCTACGCGTGAGAAGCTACCAGCGAAAGTGGCAAATCGTCTGAGTCATCCTTATTATTGGGCACCCTTCATTTTAATTGGTAATGGTTTGTAAGTGTTCACGGCTAAGCGAGTTTAAAATGAAATAAACTTTTGATGCCGTTTGAGATAAAGGACAAAAGTGAAATTATGAACACCCACAAGATAGAAACTGTTTTAACTGAAGATGGAACTCTAACGCTGCCAGGTTTACCTTTTCATGCGGGGGGTACCGTCGAGGTTATTATCCTACAAGCGAAAACTCCACAACCTCAAGATGCAGTGAATTCTCAATCAGAGAAAAATCGTTATCCATTACGTGGTACAGTCATTCGTTACGATGATCCAACAGAACCCGTCGCCTTGGAGGATTGGGAATTTTTGCAATGATTGTACTTGACACTCATATTTGGGTTTGGTGGGTTGACGACAACGCACGACTTACTAAAAAACATCGAGAGTGGATAGAAGAATACCAATCTCAAGGTTTGGGAGTCAGTATTGTTTCTTGTTGGGAAGTTGCTAAATTAGTAGAAAAAAATCGGCTTGTTTTCTCTTGTTCAACTCGGGAATGGCTGGAAGAAGCTTTGGCTTACCCAGGTGTACAGCTACTTGATTTCACGCTGCCAATAGTAGTCGATTCAACTCAATTAAGCCGTTTCACAGTGACCCGTTTGACCAAATTATTGTCGCTACAGCCAGAATTTATGGCTGTCCTTTGTTAACTGTAGACGCGAAAATCCTAAACTATCCTAATATACAAACACTTAAGTAGTTAATTCTATAAATTATGATAAAGCCGTAACGGCTAGTTTGGCTTTTAAGCAAAGGCTTTTTGACCAAGCGAATTGCCATTTTACATCCTTAATATATTAACTGAGTTTCGCTAGGATAGTGTAGCCTTAGCAATAGTTACCTTTTCTCTCTATTTCAACCTAAGCGATACCTGCTGCTTAGTTCTACGTACTCCTCACACCCATGACAACAACCACAGACTTCCTCAGTCACCTCAACCCCAGTCAACGCCGTGCTGTTGAACATCACTGCGGTCCCTTACTAGTTGTTGCTGGTGCGGGTTCCGGCAAAACACGAGCGCTGATTTATCGCATTGCTAACCTTATTTTGCAACACCGCGTCGATCCAGAAAATATCTTGGCGGTGACGTTCACCAATAAAGCCGCACGCGAGATGAAAGAGCGTATTCAAAAGTTATTTGCCGATCGCCTGGCAATGACAGAATACAATGAGCGGTTTGATTTGTTACCAGAATACGACCAAACCAAGCTGAAGTCGAAAGTCTGGAAAAGCTTTATCAAAGATATGTGGTGCGGTACATTCCACAGTCTGTTCTCTCGCGTTCTCCGCTTTGATATCGATAAATACCAAGACGAAAAAGGACGCCAGTGGACGCGGAATTTTTCTATCTTTGACGAGTCCGACGCCCAAAGCCTTGTTAAAGAAATTGTTACTAAACAGCTCAACTTAGACGACAAGAAGTTTGAACCCCGTTCTGTGCGCTACGCCATTAGTAACGCCAAAAACCAAGGGTTATCACCTAAAGAATTTGAGAGAGAACAGCCGAATTATCGCGGCAGGGTGATTGCAGAAGTTTACAATCATTATCAAAGCCGGCTTGCAGAAAACAACGCCTTGGACTTTGATGACCTTATCCTCGTTCCTGTAAGATTGTTTCAGCAAAACGAACAAGTCTTGGGTTATTGGCACAACAAGTTTCGCCATATTCTGGTAGATGAATATCAGGATACTAACCGCACTCAATACGAACTCATCCGCTTGTTGGCGACGAATGGCGAAACCAAAAAGAGTGAATGGGATTGGACAGACCGTTCTGTTTTGGTGGTTGGTGATGCTGATCAATCCATTTATTCATTTAGAATGGCTGACTTCACCATCTTGTTGGACTTTCAGCAAGATTTTGGCGACGGCTTACCAGACGAAGACACCCGCACAATGGTGAAGTTGGAAGAGAATTATCGCTCTTGCGAAAATATTCTGCAAGCAGCGAACCATCTGATTGAAAACAACACCCAACGCATTGATAAAATCCTCAAAGCAACAAGAGGCGCAGGTGAAGAAATTTTTTCTCACAAAGCAGATGATGAAATTGCGGAAGCAGATTTCGTCATCAATCAAATTCGCTCTTTAGAGAACCAGCATCCTGAATTGAACTGGGGAAGTTTTGCCATACTTTATCGTACCAACGCCCAATCTCGACCTTTTGAAGAGTTATTGGTGCGATTGGGAATTCCCTACACAGTTGTGGGAGGGATAAAGTTTTACGATCGTAAAGAAATTAAAGATGTCTTGGCTTACTTGCGGGCGATCGCCAACCCAGCCGATACACTCAGTTTATCGCGAGTCATAAATACTCCCCGGCGCGGTATTGGTAAAGCTACCATTGAGGCACTGAATAACGCCGCGAGAGAATTAGGCACAACTCTGTGGGAAATCATAAGTGATGAAACATCAGTAAATACATTAGCAGGACGTTCTGCGAAAGCTGTCAATAACTTTGCCCAGATGATTCGTAACTTGCAAGAACAAATGGAGACAGTTCCAGTTTCTGAACTTGTGCAAGGAGTGCTGGAAGACTCTGGATACCTTAAAGACTTGCAAACACAGGGAACGGAAGAAGCAGAAGACAGGGTGCAAAACGTCCAAGAATTATTCAACGCCGTGCTGCAATTTGAAGAAGAAAGCGACGATGTCACCCTGCAAGCTTTCCTTAGCAGTACCGCCCTCAGTTCCGATTTGGATAACTTAAAAGAAGGAGAAACAGCAGTTTCACTGTTAACCTTACACGCTTCCAAGGGGCTGGAGTTTCCCGTGGTGTTTTTGGTGGGGATGGAACAGGGATTGTTTCCCAACTACCGTTCGATGAACGATCCAGCATCTCTGGAAGAAGAACGCCGCCTGTGTTACGTAGGGATTACTCGCGCCCAAGAACGATTGTACATAAGCCATGCCCGTGAACGCCGCCTTTATGGTTCTCGGGAACCAGCCATGCGATCGCAGTTTCTCGACGAACTACCCGAAGAATTATTAATGACTCGCCATAGAAGCGTTGCTTATACCAAAGGTACTGGTGGGAATTCATCGCAGCGTCCAACCCGTGGACAGCAAGGAACCGCACAGAGTTGGCAAGTCGGCGAAAAAGTTCTGCATAAAATCTTTGGTGTTGGAGAAATTACTCATATTTTTGGTTCGGGAAATAAAATTTCACTAGCGATTAAATTTGACAGTATGGGTCAAAAAATTATTGACCCCAGGGTTGCACAGTTGCAACGAGTGGATTGTTGACGTACTCCCCTAGATTTTAATCTAGGGGATTCTTAAAAGCCGCTCACTCCGCTCATACAAAGCATCGACGAAGAATGCGCGGCAGATGATTGTTCAATTCTCTCCGATTCCAATAGCTCTGCCATTTGCACCGCTAGTTTTAACGGATCAAAAGGTTTGGTAATGACTCCCGCAATGCTTAACTGTGCATATTGTTTTAAATCTTGCATCTGCACCTTAGCAGTCAGCAAAATAACTGGAATTGTGCGGGTACGCGGATTACTTTGCAGCGCAGTCAGCACCGTTAGTCCGTTCATATTCGGCATAATTACATCCAGTAAAATCGCATCCGGGAGTTGAGTAGAAGCCAAGAACAGCCCATTGCTGGCTTCAGTAGATGTCAGCACTTGCCAGCCTCCCAAGTATTCCAAGCAAGTTTTAATAATGGTACACAAATTTTTCTCGTCATCAATTACTAAAATGCGCTTTGTTGACATACCTTACTTACGGGTTAATCTTTTAACAACTTAGCTACTTTTGTTTCTCTTCACCATCTGCTAAAGGAATTAATGAATACTAAGTTTTCATGTATTGATTGCTACGAGCTTTCTTCTTAATTTGTCTGGTTACTAATAGAATTTCTTATTAAAAAAAGAAAATTATTTACTTATTCAAAATTTTATCAAGTAATTTATGAGACAAAGAAATTCCATTTGATTCTTAGAAAATTATTAGCTTGGAAAATCAAAAGAAGCCTCTACCAAATGACCTATGTACGTAATGCCTCTACATTGGCTCTTGAGAATGAGGAAACTACAGTAGTGGCTTTATAAAGTGATACCTATACGCTAGGTTGATGTAGTAACGGAGTTGACACTATGGCTAGTCAAGCAGAAAGTAAAGGTAAGCACAGCGCTGCTCATGACGAAACTTCAGGTAAGAAAGCGGCTGATAAGAATGAAGCAAATGCTAAGCACAGTGCTGATAAGAATGAAGCAGATGCTAAGCACAGTGCTGATAACCACGAGGAGCTAGATTCACTTCTTTCTACGCTTGAAGGAGATATCACTGCGCTGGATGCAGACGCTGCTTTGGGCTTAATTGACCAGTGGTATGGTTCTTTGCATAAAGCTAAAGAACCAGAACTTAAAGAGATTGCAAATACTATCAAGGAGCTAAAGCAACTTGTTAAGGGTGGCAAAGCCACAGGTCATGAGATTGGTGAAGTTCTGATTGAAATTGGCGAACAAACAACTAACTTTGGTTCTGATGCTTCCAAAGAGCTAAAAACTCCACTGCATAAATTAGGTAAGCAACTTACTAAAGCAGGCACTTCACTAGGTAAAGCAGAAGACAAGGAGCATATTGAACAAATTGACTCCCTAGTAGAGAACCTTGAAGGAGACTTGACGAAAATTGATACAGAGGTAGCTCTCAAAGGTATCGACACGTGGTACTCATTGCTACACAAGTCTGAAGACGAAAATCTCAAAGCGATCGCCAACGGACTCAAGCAACTCAAGCAACTTCTCAAGCGCAGCAACCCCAAAGGTGCTGACATCGGTGAAGTACTCACCCAACTTGGCGAACAAACTCAAGAGGCGGCTAACTCTGCTGGAAGAGGACTCAAAGGGCGAATTCAAAAACTGGGCAAAGTCCTTAGTAAAGTTGGCAAGTCTTTGGAGTAAACTCTTTGGGTGCATTCATAAAAGCAGAACCCCTCTTTTTAAGCAAAGAGGGGTTAGAAGTTATTGTATCAAGTGCTGAAGCTGTTTAATTAGATTCTGTGCTTGTTGATAGCCTTTTGTGTTTCCTTGTGATAGAAAGAGCTTAGCTGCTAGCTGTAAGTCCAGGATTGTTCCAGTTTCGTCTCCAATACCATAGCGAGCACCAGCTCTATGAAAGTAAGCCTCAGCTAAGCGGGGATTGAGTTGTAATGCCCGATCAAAGTCCGATACCGCGCCCAAAGCGTCTCCCAATTTATGTAGAAAAAGACCCCGACTATAGTAGGCGTTAGCATTGTTGGGATCGAGAATTATTGCCTGGTTGAAGTCCGAAATTGCTCCCCTATAATCTCCGTGCTGAAATCTGTCACGTCCTCGGTTGAGCAAGTTAACCGAGCCTTTAAAATTACTACTTGTGGTATGAATACGAGTACTTTGTGCATGAACAGATCGTATTAGTCCACTACTAACTGCAGACAGACTAAGAATTATAATCGCTGCAGGAGTAACAACTCTTGTCAAAGTTGTAGTACACAATTGCATTTCCTTTTGCGTTTGCTTTTAACGCTCTGCTTCGGTCTAACTGCTTAAAGCTGCTATCACCCACGATAACGCAGTACTAGCCTCAACTGCTGTTGAGCGACAAATTATTTCATGAAAAATTTTGTTTGGTGGCGTTTCAGTTGCAATTGTGAGGATAAGTCTGACTCGCTACGATGGCATTAGGAATTTATAGTATCTAACTATGGCAAACCAAGATGCTCCACTCTCTGGAGAAGAACTGGTTAAGGAAGTTTGTCGGCGGATTCGAGTCGCCCGTAGTTATTGGGATGCTCACAACAACGCTGCTTGTCGGGGTGAGCGTGAGCGCGCCTTAGCCCTTTACAACACACTAACTAAGGAACAAAAACAGCAGATTCCGCAAGTATTACGGGTGTGGTTGCGCTATCGTAGTGAGAAATACTTTGGCGCACACCGAACTCCGCCCAAGTCGGCACGACGAAAATCAAAATAGCTCCTACCAGGGCAATACCTCGCCCTTTATATGCTAAAAGGTGCCTGTGTTGTTGCTCCTCAGTTCATTGATGTTGTACTAAAACGATATGACTTGCGGCAATATTCAAAAATGGACATCACTGCAAAGTCACCTCAGTCTGTACAACTCCCGCACGCTCATGACGGGCTGACAGTTTAACTGTACCACCCTGAGGCGAGCGCACAACCCATTCTACCTTCGCCCGATCCTGGGTAGAATCTGTATGCCGCCTAATCGGAGCTGAGGGTTTATAGGCACGTCCCTCTAATTGACCCAAGTCTTCACGCAGCTTACCTGTCTCTAAAGTTGCACCAACAGGCAACTCAATTTCACAGATACAGCCCCGCACCAGCTTTTTCTCTAGGGCTTTTTCGGTGACGTAGGTAGGTAGCCAGCCTGTATTATGTACAACCAGCCGCACTCGATAAGTATCATTGCCCAAGCTGTGGACACTCGCTTCGTAAATCTCCAAGTAGGGAGAGATTAACAGATGCCACACTAACCAATTGGGAAAACGGGCAATTTCCTTTTCTAAAAATTCTGGTGGTGGATTTGACCAAGCATACATAGTATCCCAACCCCCCAATTCGACTTGACCAAGTTGGGGATGATTGAACGGATACCAGTCAATGTAGCCTTTTCCTCCCAATTGTTCGTCACTCCAGCGCAGTAGCTTCAGGTCATCTTCAAAGGGGTGTTCGCGTTGCCATTCAATATATTTATACTCAGTAATCCCTGCTTGGCGCTGAGGACTCCAAACCTCTACTGTCCAGCCAAATACACCATGGTGTTCATAAACCCAGTCGTGAAAAGTACCGCCAATCACCTGTTTTGGATGATAACGGAACTCATGAAATCCAGAGATAGCAGGGTATTCAGTTAACTCAGTCCCCTTTTTGCCGATGCGCTGGTAGGTACGTAAGTCTTTAACAGGTAATTCCTCATCGCTCGCATAGCTATAGGCGCGTAACAAAACACCACTGAACGTGTGGAACGTAGTCGCACCTGTGATGTTAGGATGAGTGCTGATAAATTGTACAAGCGATCGCACCTCCGGCTCCGATGTGGGATAAGAACCAGAACCTGCCTGCTCATGCTCTTGTCGCCACATATTGGGAAAATTACGGTTCAAGTCTAACCCCTGCTTGGTAGGCTGGAGGTGAATCTGCACACCGTCGTAATTCTCTATACGTCCTTCTGGCAAGACTCGGTAATACTGCCCACCTGTTTCTGTTGGCTCACGGGGTACTAATAGGCGTGGTTCGGTGGGGCAGATTTTCCAAGCTCCGTTAGGATCAGGAATTCGCATCATCAAGACGCGGTGATCGCCATCTATATCTTCAATGACTAAACCGTCCTCATCTTGCTCATTATAGGGATAAGGACGGGTGCTGGAGCGAATAAATTTCGGCGAACTCGCCAATGCCAACTCAGCACCATCAGGATTGACGCGAGGGCAAATGTAGAAGGTGCGGGTGTCTAGACAACGAGTGATATCTGGGTGAGTTCCGTAGCTTGTCGCTAATGTTTGTATGAGGTACAGACATACACTCGATGGTGCCACTTCTACAGCGTGAATATTGCCATCAACCCAGAAAGCGGGCTTTTGGCTATGCGAACCTGTGGCAAAATTGGTGACTGTAATCAGCCAGATGTCACGCTCTTCGTAGCTCTTGCCGATGCTTTCTATACCCACAAGCTGGGGAAATTCCTGTGCATAAGCATGGAGGATACGTGTTAAATCTTCATAACCGTAGTATTTATCGAACCGAACGTCTGGCATGGTAAAAACAAGGTTGTAACCAGCTAGGGATTACGCATTCAACTGCTTTTCATATTATGCAGCGGACGCTTGCGCTTGAAAAAGAACCCTGCTGCACCTAGCATGATCAATCCGCCGCTGAAACTTGATTCTGGTACTCGCTTAAGTTCTTCTGCTAACAAAGTTTTGAGCATCGAGGAGAGGATATCATCACTTTGAGGCTGGCTATTTTGCAAATTCACATAAGTCACACCTAGTTCGGGGAAGTACCACCATTGGGAACCATGCCCAATAGCATCGCCCCTGTGTCCCCACGCTCTACCAATACCTTCAAATTCACGGCTAGTCAAGCCTAGCCCGTATTTGAAGCTATCTCCAACCCCTATATCAACCAAGTTGAGCATTTGATTCAGGCTATCGGGTGAAAGCAACTCGCCGCCGAACAGGGCTTGAGCAAATTTTGTTAAGTCTTGCGTGTTGGAAACAATTGCACCAGCTGTCCACCCAAATGACAGATTAACACCAGTGACATCATCAAGAGTGCCATTGTTGTCATAATCCAAGTAGCCGTTGACATATCCACCAGGAATTTGCTCTTGTGGTGCAAAAAAGGTATTATTCATCCCCAAGCGATCGAGAATTCGACTGCGGAGGACTTCAGCAAAGGTAGAGCCTGTTGCTTTTTCTACAATCATCCCGGCTAAAATTATGCCTGTGGAGGGATATTCCCACGGTTGACGCTCCTTGCCGTATGCATAGGCAACAAGCTCCTCTGGACTCCACTGTTTGGTTGGATTTTTGAGAATCTCCGCCTGAATTAAAGCTTCGTCCCGGTTAAGAAAATCGTAGATGCCGCTGGTACCATTCAAGAGTTGGCGAATCGTGATATTTTTTCCATCGGTAATGTTATTAACAATCGAAGCTGGAAGCCATTTGTCTAAAGTATCTTCCAAAGAAAGCTTTCCTTCTTCTGCCAGCAATAACACCGTTGCTGCTGTAAATGGTTTAGTCGTGCTGCCAATGGGGAATTTATCCTCTGGACGCACTAGAGTTCCCGTTGCCAAATTAGACACACCGCTAGCACCAAACCATGTCCCTTCAGGGCTGGTTATACCTACAGCTACACCAGGGATGCCTTTATCCTTGATAGTCTTATCCAGCGTTGATTGTAGTTTCTGGGCTAAATCCTTTGGGATAGCGTTTGTAGATGTGGTACTTACTGTCGCAAGTGTCGTGTCAGTATTTCCAGAAAAGGAAGCTGCATGAGTGCTTTCTGCCGTACCAAAAATGACTGTTGCCGCAACAGCAAGTGATACAGTCTTCTTATAAAACGAATACATATTCATCAGGTTTTGTCAAGAATTGTAGAGACGTAACATCTTTACTTTGACGAAAACGAGCTATCCAATTCCAGATCAAAACCCGATCAAAAAGCGATCAATTTTCGCTTTGCTGATGCCATAAAATTTCTGTGACTCTTGCAATACCAGCTTTCAAATGACGGCGAAAACTCCCGATAGAAATATCTAAAATCTCTGCGGCGTGTTCCTGGGAACGCGCAGGTTGCAAATAGGTATGATACAAAGCACAGTAAAATTTGGCTTCGCGGGGAGAACGCTTTAAAGACTCAATTGCTTGTTCTAATATGAGTTGTAAAGTGGCGATACGTTCCGGTGTAGAAGTATTGCTACCTATGCGTTTAGTCACAATTGGCGAATTTAAAAGCGGATTTTGCCGCAGTGCCTCTGGATGTAGAACATCACGCAAAGCTTGCCTTACGGCTGTTGTAAACTCAGATTGGCTCAGGACTTCCAATGATTCAATCTGTTCTAGACTGTGATTAACGCTGCTTAAACCAGGAGACATAGTCAGCACCCAATCTGGGAGCGATCGCAACAATTCCATCACCGACTCAACTCGATAATTGTGTCCGCACACACCATACTGCCGTCCATCTACTGTAAAATACGCTTCTGGCAGTAACGGCGTATTCGCCCTCGTACAGAAAAATTCCCAAAAATCCGGTTCAGCGAAAGCTGTAAACATGAAAGCTAAATTGGGAGTGGTGACACAGTGGCGAAAGATTTTAATATTAATGAGGCTTTGAATCTGAGAAACGGCTTGATAGGTATCAGCAGCCATCCAAAAACGGCAAAAACTTGCCTTCTCACCAGGTTGCAATGACCCCTGCTGCTGAATATAATTCCACACAGCTTGCATAGCCAGGTCTAGTTGTAAATCTTCACTGTTTACCTCATGTAAAGCCAGCATCATCATAAACCCCAGAGGCGTTCCTCCCTCACACGAACGAAATACCAACACCCCCTGTGGCTGCTTTGCCAACCACTGTGCAGCTAGCTTTGCCGATACTTCGCCTTCGTGCTTTGCCACCATTGCCACCAACGCTGAAATGTCAGTTTCGCGTAGGCTATCACTCAGTAGATTACTGTTGTCTTGCCAGACGAAAAATTGTCGTACTTGAGGGCTTTTGAAAACGTAATCAAATAGGGCGCGTTCTAATTCTGCACCTTCAGTCTGCTGAATACGTTTGATGTAATACGTACGGGCGCGGCTGAATAATTCAGCATATCGCTCTTGGTTTCGCCAGCGCAAATCTGCGGCTATTGCTTCTCGCACCAAATCATGAGGGAAAACTCCATGCAAACCAGATTCAATAAATGATAACTCCCGCAACCATTGGAACAAATCATAAACATCATCCAACCCCAGAGTGTCAGCTAGCAGTGCTTCCGTTGTTAGACGCACCAATGCACACACCTCCAACGCTGCACGATGCAATGGACTCTTAACCTCTTGCACAAACTGTTCTAATAAAGTCTTAACCACATCAGGCGCAGCTTCTGGGCGAAAGTTAAACTCACCTTGCTGGGCAAACACATCAGCAACCAACGACAGCGCCAAAGGATGACCGTGAGTAAAGTTTAAGATACACTCATATTGTTGTTCAGGAATTTGTCGTTTACTTAAATAGGCCCAGCTTTCTTCTAAACTGAAGTTGCATAACTCCAACGTATAAGTCAAAGCTTGCCATCCTGGATCACTTCGCCAAGCTTTCGAGGGAGGTTGACGTCCCGCCAGAACCACCAAAGCATTTTCTGGTAATTGAGGCAAAAACACCTGCAACAGCCAATCTTCCAGACTCACCAGTGTTTCATAAGTATCAATCAAAACCACATAATGACCGCTATGGCAAGCGATCGCATCCCACAAACCATCTTGAGCAAAACCTCTTTCTTCTCTGCGTTCTCTGTCTTGGAAAGTTCTGATCGGAGGAAACCTCCGCTCAGACTTTCCGCTGCGTCTCTGCGGTTCCTTAATCTGAAATTCCACTCCCGCAGCAACTTCTAACGCCTTATAAAACGACTCAGGATATGGCTCAATATTACGGGCATCAACGTAAACAACTGGTGTTCCAGCTTCCTCACAAATGTAAGCAAACTCCTGTAGTAAAGTTGTTTTGCCCACACCACCAAGACCAAAAATATATAACATCTGCCAAGGAAGCTGTCGTGAAGCCAACACCGACTCAAACAGCAAAGTCTCTTGGGTGCGTCCCACAAAGCGGCGACGACGAATTTCGCTTAGTCTATCCCACACCCGCGATGCCATGAGTAATTTTTGAAACTAGATTATTTAATCCATATGTTAATTTCTCATGATGTTAGGGATGATAGCAAGCTTTCGAGAGCCTAACATTGGCAGTAGGTTTAGCTTGTGTCCCTGAATACTTACAAAATTAACCTTAACCCGTCCTTATTATCTTTCTCCACTTATTCTCCAGGTAGAGGGATAGGTTTGGCAACAGAGGTAAATTTCTAAAAGATAACATTAACATCCATACATAAAAAAAGCTCTAGTTTTCTCAGAAACTAGAGGCTTTTTCGTACTTAGCTATCACTGTATTACTCAAGAGGTGAAAAAATCAATGATTAATTTTTTGTCGTATTTTGCTTTCTTTGTACTGCTACTTTTCGGGCTGTTTGGGACAATGACTCAAATGAGTGCTGCTCTGGATGAAGCAGATGTAGAACGCTTTTCTATCTGGACAAGTATTGCTTCTGTGATTGCTGGTTTACCAATCTTTTTGTGGTAGGAGCGCTTTGTGACAGCGGGAGAGCGACTTCGAGAAATTGCTGTTTGTGGAGTACTGCCACATTGCCGAAGTTAGTCGTAGGTTGAAGTGTATGAGCAATCTTGTTAGTTAAAAAGTTCAGAGTTTGACTGACATCTACGCTACTCCTTCCCCAAGTTGTTGGTTGTGTTGGTTACTGTACAGACGACAAAACTAAATTTTTTTATAGTACCAATACAGAGCAAATGCGTCACTGCTGACTTGCCATGAGTACTCGAAACCCAGGAACCCGGAATTTAGAAGTCATCGAAGAGCAATTCCAAGTATTTGAGAAGTACTTGAATATCATTGAGAGTGCAGTAGGCATTGGACAACCAAGAGACGACTTAGAACCAACAGAGCTAAAAAGTAATTTCAAAGGCGATGCTGCAACAACAGCCAACAGTGACACATATGATTTGATAGAAAACGATTTAGATGCTGTGGGTGCTGAAGCTGAATATTGCCGTGATTTAGCTAAATCCAGGCGTGCTGAAGCTAAGGCTTTGTTTGCTAAAAATCAACAAAGGTTTACTGCAAGTCGAGCCAAGTTTATCCAAATCGTAAACCAGTCTTGTCAATAGCTAATACCAATTCTTTATGAAGATGCATAGAATATTAAAAAACGAACCGCCAAGACGAGCCAGCGCTGCAGGAGGGTTTCCAACGACAGTTACCTACGGCGGGAGACCCGCCTTCAGTACTGTCTCCTCCGCAGGCGACTGGCGTCGCCAAGAGCGCCAAGAATGGGGGTTATTTATTTAGTGCAGCTTCACATTAAATTGGTATAAGTTCAATCGGATTCGTTTTGAGTTGCCAAAAGCCCACTGGATTGATGCGGCTTGTGTCGGTGTGGTTACAATACATTTCGCTTAGCGATGTTTCGGCTGTATGAGATCCCCCAACCCCCTTAAAAAGGGGGCAGATAGTCATGCGTGTCAACTTAAGCTGAACCCTTCTAAAATGTCGTTTCCAGGTTCCACCTGGAAATGCGCTTGCGGTGGCTCTGCCGCTCTTAAGGCAGGCAGAGCCTGCTAATTATATTCCCAGCTAGAGACTGGGAACAAGGGAATCTCTCAAAGCATTGTCGTTTAGTGACTTACAGCTTAAGTTGACACCAATGGCAGATAGTTCCCCCCTTACCCTTTACCGCAAGCGAAAAGGGGTTAGGGGTGGGGTCAAGAATCAATAATATTGCTTGAGTATATACATAATCGCCGCAGAGAAGGGCGTGTTTCTTCCATCTGCATCTGGCTTCTGATAAGCTTGAGCAAGTAGTTGAACCTCTGCATCTGTCAATCCACTCGTTGCTTGCAACACTCCATCAATTGCTGCACGCCTCATCTTTCTCAATTTATCAATACTGAGTGCCAGCCTTTGAATTGTGGTATTAGCCGCTTTTTGCTTATCTAGCTCATCTGTTGGCAGAACTTCTCCGAAACCAGAGTACTTAAAGTAATCTGCACATTTTGGATCTAAGGGAGAAATCATGAGTTCCTCATCGAACCAGGCTTGTTTTTTGTGTCCACAATGCACTGGTACACGAGGTCTGTGTTCATCTTCGCCTTGGCATGAAGCTATCAGATTAGTGTACTCAAATGTCAAGTGTTTATAAACACTTTTGGGTCTAAAGTGTTCAATATGGCATTGCTTCCTACCTATGGACATACCACAGTAGGCACAAATGAAACCTTGCTCTTGTAGTAGCGATAGATATACTTCATTTTTCACTGATTGCGGAAAGGCTTTCCAATCAGGTGTCCTTTTCCCCAGTTTCTGCTTCCATTTCGTTAAGCTATCAGGTTCTCTACCCTTTTGAATATATTTCATCGATTTAGAATTCCCTTGCTTCGGATAAGGATATCTGCTCTCACAAACTCCGGATCATCTTCTCCAATTTCATCGGCTAAGTTTTGGCGCAATTGCTTGGCGCGATCAAGAAGTCCCTGGTCAATTAATCTGAACAAATCACGGAGATTATCTTTGATTTCCTGTGGTCTTTCAGATACACCCATCAAATCTTCTAGAATCTGATTACTGTCTCTGCCAAACGAATTTTCAGGACGGTCAGCAACGATACCATCAGGTGTCGCTTGTAGAAGATAGATGCTATCAGGTTTGACGTGACTCACAACCTGTGGCGAATGAGTGGTGATAATAAACTGACAATTGGGAAATGTTGTGGTCAAAGCTGGAATAATTTGCCGTTGCCTTTTTGGGTGCAGGTGCAGTTCAATTTCATCAATGAGAACAACACCATTCCCTTGGAGTGGATCGCTTAAACCTGGGTTAGCAATTGCCAAGCGCCTTGCCAAATCTCCCACCAATGCCAATAAGCATTTTTCGCCATCAGATAACTGATTGACGATGAGTTCTTGACCTTGTTTTTTGACAGTCATCCGCAAGGGCGATCGCTCAACTCGTAAATCTGAAAACTCTGGTTGCAATGATGCGATCGCCCCTCTGACCGCTTCCAACTGTTTGTCTCGATGATTCGGGTTATCCCGTCGCAATTCATTTTCCAAATCTTCCCGATTTCTAAACCATTCAAAGAAGCCTTGGAAGTCAATTCTTCCTCCCGTAAGTGCTTGATCATAGGCATTTCTTTGAGTAAATGAAAATTCGTCGGAACTTTCCAAAGGCATATCAAGAACGGCACGATTTACCGGATAGTAAACTGGCAAAGGTATACTAGCGTTCTCATTATTTGCTAAGTGAGTGTTTATTCCGTCAACCACCTTTTCTAAAGGGTCTTGGCTAACTTCGTCAACTTCCTGATTCACCACTTCTACAACTGTTTGTAAAAATCTTTTCAAGTCGTTATCACGCTTCATCTGTTGCAAGCGCTGTTCACTCATACCATCTATTAATGATCTGATAGCCTCTAATCGCCTCTCACTTGCACTTCTAGGAGATTTACCTTCTTCCCGTTTGTGGCTCAAAGACCAAGTGATTTCTTCCTTCTCGTTCAGAGAAATTGTAATTTCGATATGTGTTTCTTTGCTTCCATTAGTAATGTCTTGTTCGCTTAAAGTACGTGTTGAACCACCATCTTGAATCTGCCCTGTTAACTGTGACAAAAGAATCGCAATACAGTCCAAAATCCTAGATTTCCCGACACCATTGACACCAATAAGTACAGTTGGACTCATGTCATCAAAATCCAGCGTCAAATCTCCGATTCCACGGAAATCACTCATTCTTAGGCGCTTGACTTTCATAAGTTGTCACTCATTAAAATTGCACGTTGGACTCGTGAGGGTGTCCTTTGTCATTAATCTTGTACGGGAATCTTGTACGGGCAGATTTCCAAACCTACCCGTACTCATTTTTTGTTACAAAAAACAAATGACAGTCTCAACGAAAAAAAGTAGTATTTCCACGGAGCAGCTTAATTTTTAAGCTGCTTTGAGTGGAATAATGCCTTTATCAAAAACGCGGTTATCGATGCCGATGCCACTAATTTCTATTCTATCTGCATAAACGTCATAGGCGGCAAAACTCAACTTTTCTGCTGAATATTCTGTCCATTCCGAACGACCTACAGGACGAGTACCCGCACCACCACCACATATTAAATAAGTCGTTCCATTAAGAGAACGAGTGCGTTCATAATGGTGTTCGTGACCATTTATATAGAGTTGAACACCGTATTTTTGAAACAGTGGAGTAAAGCTTTTAATGAACGCTGGATTGCTGCCATACACACCTGATGCATAAACTGGATGATGACCAAATACAACTTTCCAAGGTGCATTAGAGGCGCTTAATTCTTGCTCTAACCATTTTAACTGCTTTTCCCAATCAGCGTTCGTGTTGGTATCTAAGGCAAAAAATTGGGCATTGTCGCGGCGAAATGTATAGTAGCGATCCTTCATATTAAAGCCGACATACTTCAGTTGTAAGTCGCCGTTTGCTGTGCGGATATCGTGATTTCCCAGAACAGCCTGAAATTTCACACCTTGCTTTAGTAAAGGTGCATAGGGACGCTCAAACACCGCACCAATTTTTTCCATTTCGCCATTGGTGTAGATATTATCACCAGCTAAAACAACCAAATCATAAGGACTTTTGCTGTGATAGTTAGTCATTGCCTTAGCGACAGCGTACTGTCCTTGATCTCCAGTACCAGTATCTGCAACGGAAACAAAACGCCATAACAACTCGTTTTTGGCTGGATTAGGGGGTGTTGCGGCTTTTGATGCAGCTATTCCACCATTTTTACCAGCTTGACGAGTAACACAGCCAAGAAATCCTAAACCAATCGCACTGAGGCTACTAAAAAACAAAAATTGACGGCGTTTCAGCTTCATAAATGACCAAATTCAATAAATAGTAAAGTATAGCCGAAGCAATGAAGTGATAAATTAAGGCTGAGGAGGCTGCACCCGCAATTCCTAAAGTCTCTTGTCTTTGATTCGCAGCTGACGGTGAAAGTTCCATGCCCCAAGACAATCAGAATTCACAACCACCATTTTCCCCTGAACCGGAAGACAATCAGCCGCAACCGATGGTTGAGTCAACAGCTCAACCTCCCCGAAAACAATACCAGAGAGCCCAGCCAATTTGGAAGGCTACAATTATCCAAATTCTACGAGGGACAATTGGGGTACTAGAAACAACGGTAGAGAAACTGGAAACAGCACCCCCTCCTGGTTCTGAGGAAACCCCCGGTTTTTTGCAGAAGCTTCAGCTGGGGTGGAGTGCAGCTTTAGGTAAAATTCGCTCTTTGTTACCAACAAATTTATCGAGAAAATTATCGGATACGGCTTTGACAGGCATTATTGCTGGAATTGCGGTTCTGCTGGTTTGGACAACTTCCACTGTTTTCTCAGGTAAGCCTACAGAGGTTGCAACTGTTCCGCCTACTGAGGAAACACCTCCCGCAACGATCGCCATTCCGCCAGAACTAGAAGCACCTCCCACACCACCAGCCGGTGAGGAAACCCCGCTGCCTGCAGAGGAAATCACACCGCCACCAACTCAAGAAACTCCTCCGCCTGTAGCCAAAGAAGAAACCCCGCCGCCTGCAGAGGAAATTACACCGCCACCAACTCAAGAAACTCCTCCGCCTGTAGCAGAAATTACACCACCAACAGTCGAGGAAACTCCGCCATCAGAACCGGAACCGGAACCAACTCCCACGCCAACCTTGGTATTGACGCCAGAGCAAACCTTGATTGCATCTATCGAAAATCAAGTCGCCCAAATTAGCGATCGCTTTGCTTCTGGTTTGATACAGTCGATTCAAGCTAACTTCCGTTCCAGTAGTCTCGCTCTGACAATTAGTGAAGAATGGTATAATCTCAAACAAGAGCAACAGGAGAAACTTTTGGCTCAGATGCTGCAACGTTCTAAAGAACTAGATTTCAGCCATTTAGACATTCTTGACCCACAGGGTAGACTGGTAGCAAGAAATCCTGTTGTTGGTACTAATATGATTATTTTTCAACGGCGGGCGACAACTTGAACAAGAAGTCAGAAGTCACAAGTTAGAAATCAGAATGCAATGAGTTGACGGACTTCTCAATTTTGACAAGTTGGATTGATTGGTTGCGATCGCCTTTAACAGTTACCAGTTATCAGTTATCAGTTTCATCCTCCGGGGGAAACACCACACCAATTGGACCAGAGAGCGTTGGTGGCTCTTTTAAATCCCCCACCATACGCACTGCGGCTGGTACTGTTTTAAAAGCTTTTTTGAATTCACCAAGTCCCGTTTCTGAGAATAAAAATCAGGACGGTCTTTCAATTCTGGCAAATAGCAAACGAGCGGACAGGCGTTGATATCACAACGATTTTGCTCGTACCAGTTAAAAAACTTTGTTCATGGGAATGAAAATTAGCTCTTTTTCCTTGGGAGAAAGTTCAGTCTAAATAAGGATGTTATGTAGAAATTTTCTATATATCTTGACAGAAGCTGGCTATTATGCATAAATAGCGCATAGCGTCATCATAATAGATAGTTATACAAATAAAACCGTATAATCACTTAGTTATGGCACTTGTGTTTCAGGCTTGAGTGGTAATTTGAAGCATATTTGATAGGGTTCAAAATTAAGTTTTCTTAGAGTGTTTAGTAATATGCAAGAGTTTCTTTCAATGCTGAAGCGAAGCCTGCTCGTTGGGATGCTGATGTCTGTTTTTATATTAATGATGGGGAGAAATGTGCAAAGTGCTACATTATCCAGCAATTCCTTTCCTCAGAACTGGCAAGGCACATGGAGCGGCACAATGTTAGATCGTTCTGTGAAAGGGCGGTCTCAAACTGTACCAATCACACTCCGAATTCAGCCAATCTCTAACAATCCGATGCGCTACACTTGGCAAACCACTTACGGAACGGGGGCGAATAAGCTAGTACGTGATTATGAGTTAGTTGTTAAGGATCGAAGTGCTGGTCACTTTGTGATTGATGAGAAGGATGGAACTCTAATCGATAGTTGGTGGGTTGGGGACAAACTCTACAGTCAATTTAGAGTCCAAGATCGGTTAATTAGTACAGTATGTGAGCGACAAAGTAATCGGCTGCACTATGAACTGATTACCTATGAGCCTCTGAGTTCACCCCAAGCGGAAGGTTCCCAGCAAAAAGTTCCTTTCGAGAGCTACCAACTTCGGGTTGTTCAGTCTGCTGAACTATCACCCGTTAGCGAGTAATTGTCCGCTTATGGATTACAATTTCATGCTCTTGTGGGACGGGCGTCTCGCCCGTTCTTAATCTAGGACGGGCAAGATGCCCACCCCACAAAAACTGGATTCTATACAACTGAAAACTGCTATAGGACTGGTTTTTTCGGGATTACCAAACAGAATTTCTCGCCCAATCAAGGGTGGTAGTGCAGGTGCGTGTACAAATAACATAATTTTTATTGTTATAGTTTGAGATTGATTACTTCATATTAATAATTATTAAGTATTTTTTTTCTTAACTGTCTTAACTGTCCGCTTAACTTTCTTAACTGTCCGCTTAAGTGTCTTAACTGTCCGCTTAAGTGTCTTAACTGTCTTAACTGTCTTAACTGTCTTAAAATAATGACTTCTTAACTGTCTTAAGTGTTCTTGCACACATATTGAATGTCTGGTATATATTTAATTGCAAAAGCAATTTCCTTAAGGGAAAGCACCATGTCTACAAACACAGTCAAAACAGTGGATGTCGAAGTGGTACCATTCTTTGCGCGTTTCTTGGAAGAGCAAGCTACTGAAGGTGAAGGAACAGATACTCCTTCTTTCCCTTGGACTTTCAAGTTTCCTTCAGATGCGGAAGACAAGTAATTCTAGTCTTTTTCATCTGAAATAAAGGGAGGAGCGGTTATTTAATAACTGCTACTCCTGGGTAACAACCAATATCAAGGAATAATACAATGTCTACAACAAACACAGCCAAAGAGGCAAACGTCGAAGCTGTACCATTCTTTGCTCGTTTCTTGGAAGAGCAAGTAGCTGAAGTGTCTGATACTGCTCCTAACCAGACTCGTAAGTATCCTTCCGATTGGGAAGATTACTAAATCTAGTTAGCTTCATCGGAAATTAAGGGAGTAGGAGTTATCAAATAACTGCTACTCCTGGGTAACAACCAATATCAAGGAATAATACAATGTCTACAACAAACACAGCCAAAGAGGCAAACGTCGAAGCTGTACCATTCTTTGCTCGTTTCTTGGAAGAGCAAGTAGCTGAAGTGTCTGATACTGCTCCTAACCAGACTCGTAAGTATCCTTCCGATTGGGAAGATTACTAAATCTAGTTAGCTTCATGGGAAATTAAGGGAGTAGGAGTTATTAAAGAACTCCTACTCCTGGGTAACAACCAATATCAAGGAATAATACTATGTCTACAAACACAGTCAAAGAGGCAAACGTGGAAGTAGTACCATTCTTTGCTCGTTTCTTGGAAGAGCAAGTAGCTGAAGCGTATGATCTTCCGCCCTATACTCTCAAGTATCCTTCCGATCAAGAAGATTACTAAATCTAGTTAGGTTCATCAGCAATTAAGGGAGTAGCAGTTATTAAATAACTAAAGGCTACTCTTAGGAATGCGATGGCGCAGAGCGCCCGCCGTAGGCGATCGCCTTAACAGTTACCAGTTACCAGTAATCAGTTATCAGTTTTTTGGTAACTGGTGAGACCAGCGCTGTAGGAGGGTTACCCTCCGTAGGCGACTGGCGTTCGCGTAGCGTCTCCGCAGGAGATACCCGAAGGGTAACTTATTACTGTTCACTGTTTTAATATCTACCTGTTAAAATTCTCAAAGAAAATATTTTATGCACCTGTCTCGTGATGTTGTTTTATTAATCACCCACAGTGGAGATTTCTTCACAATAGATAGAGTGGCAGAAGCCTTGTCAAAAAAAGGGGCGCAACCATTTCGTCTAGATACTGATAAGTTTCCTCTAGAAGTGCAACTAACAGCACATTTTGACAAGTCTAAAAGCTACCACACTATAGAATATGGCAACCAATCTATCAGTACAGAGCAGGTGCAAGCTGTATGGACGCGCCGCAATTGGGAACCAAAACTCAGTCAAGAATTAGCTCCCAAGTTCCGAGAAGCTTGCGTTAGAGAATCAAAAGCAACTTTAGATGGTTTTTGGGACAGCCTCAAGGGAGCTAAGTGGGTAGATGATTTAGAGCGGATAGATTATGCAAGTAACAAGCTGCGTCAACTGCGGATTGCGTCTGAAGTAGGTTTTGTTATTCCCCAGACTCTTGTCACCAACAAAGCCCAAGCAGCACGAGAGTTTTTCCATCAAGTCAACGGCAAAATGGTGAGCAAGCTCTTAACTGCTCTTTCCCATAGTATGGAATATACCTCGTTCTATCTTTACACCAACACCGTTAAAGAAGAAGACTTACAAGATGCTGAGTCATTGCGCTATTGCCCAATGGTTTTTCAAGAGCAAATTCCTAAGCAGCAGGAATTACGGGTGGTGTATGTGAATGGCAATGTATTTGTGGGGGCGCTAAATGCGGATGTGTATGCAGCAGCCAAAGCTGATTGGCGTAAACCAGGTGTTGAGGTTGGCGCATGGCAACACCACCAGCTTCCTGATGAAATAGTTCGTCGTCTCCAAGCGTTTATGGGTAAATTTGGGCTTTCATTTGGCTCGTTAGATTTCATCCTCACACCATCAGGCGAATACGTCTTTTTGGAAAACAACCCCGTAGGAGAATGGGGAATGTTGGAGAAAGATTTGGATTTGCCAATTAGTTATGCGATCGCCGATGCTCTTATTTCCTAGTAGTTACTGTAGGGTGTGTTAGGCGCATTATTCAATATGATTTGTCACGAAAAATATAATCAAAGCGCCTAACGCACCGCTCGCTCTATACATGGTGCGTTACGCTGTCGCGGTAACACACCCTACTTAAATAGAATTTGTCACTTTAGTTAAAAATTTTCTATGACAGTATTAATAGTTACTTTTAGCAAAGACAACGAAAGCATTCCTCTAGTCATCAAAGAAATTGAGGCTAGAGGAGAAAAAGCATTTCGGTTTGACACAGACAGATATCCCACCGAAGTCAAGCTAGATATTTACTCCGGCAATACAGAACGTGTCATTATTACTGATGGCGAACAGAAGCTCGATTTGAGTGAGGTGTCTTCAGTTTGGTATCGGCGGATGCGCTACGGGCAAAAAATCCCCAACTCTATGGACAAGCAATACAGAGATGCGTCAATTCAGGAATGTCGCGTTACTGTCAGGGGTATGATTGCCAGCCTCCCAGGATTCCACTTTGATAAGATGTCAAATGTGGATCGGGCAAATCATAAGCAACTACAGTTGCAAGTTGCACGAGAAGTTGGACTTTTAACTCCACGTACTCTGACTTCAAACAATCCAGAAGCAGTCAAGCAGTTTGCTCAAGATTGTCCGCAAGGGATAATCACCAAGATGCTTTCTTCCTTTGCTATCTATGATGATCAGGGGCGAGAAAACGTTGTGTTTACCACTCCAGTTACAGATGATGATCTGGAGAATATGGAAGGACTGCGTTTTTGTCCGATGACATTTCAGGAAAACGTGCCAAAGGCGCTGGAGTTGCGGACAACTATTGTCGGACACCAGGTATTTACTGCCGCAGTAGACTCCCAAAGCTTGGAAGGATCTACTTACGACTGGCGCAAAGAAGGGAAAAACTTAGTTAAGAATTGGAAGCCCTACGACTTGCCAGAAGATATTGAGAAAAAGCTGCTGAAACTGATGGCTTATTTTGGCTTAAACTACGGGGCAATTGATATTATTGTCACTCCAGATGGTCAGCACGTATTCCTCGAAGTTAACCCAGTCGGGGAATTTTTCTGGATGGAGATATATTCACCACACTATCCTATTTCGCAGGCGATCGCGGAAATTCTACTTACCCAAAAATAGGGCATAGGACATGGGGCAAACAATTTTAGATTAGCGATTTAGGATTCAAATTTAAAATTCCTTGTATCGTTTATCCTCTGCCCCTTTTAGTATTTTTTAGTGTAATTTCTCTGTGAGTAGCTTTCAAATTTTTCAGGAAGTGCGTAATGTCAAAGTCTGATTTTGATTTTGAAAGAATGCTTCATCCAATAGACTCAGAAACTTTCTTTAGTCAATATTGGGAGAAACGTCCTTGTTTTATTCCTAGAAGTGACTTAAATTACTACTCTGAGCTTATTTCCATAAAAGATATAGACTCAATTATCCGCTTTTATGGCTCTAACCCTTCACAAGTTCAACTAATAAAGGAAAACTCTTTCTTTAATAATGATGGAGTTGTTGATCTTAAGCAATTATACAAAGCCTACTCTCTAGGTTATACTCTGAACCTCGGCAGAATTAACGAGCGTTGGAAACCGATATCCGATCTTCACAGGAAGTTACAAGTTTTTTTAAATCATCCTGTGGGTATAAACCTGTATATGTCGCCCAAAAATTCCCAGGGTTTTGCGGCTCATTTTGATTCTCATGATGTTTTTATTTTGCAGGTTGAAGGTTCAAAAAACTGGCGTATTTATGATTCTCCTATAACTCTGCCTCTTCCTTCTGACCATAAATATCAGGAAAGATTTAGAAATGAACTCAAATCTCCTGTAGCAGAATTTTGCTTAAATGCTGGTGATTTATTATATATACCTCGTGGCTATATTCATGAAGTATTTACTTCTGACTCTTCTTCTATACATTTGACAGTTGGTATCCACGCCTACAAATGGTTTGACTTGATAAATACTGCCGTTACTTTGTTAACTCAAAAAGATGTTCGTTTCCGAGAGTCATTACCAGTAGGATTTTTACAGCAAGGCGAAGCCAAGGTATCTTTAAAAGAGCAATTTCAAGAACTCCTACAAACTCTCGCAGACAAATCAGAAGTTGAGGTTGCAATTGAAGAAATTGCCCAACGTTTTTTAGGAGAAATGTCTCCACTAGCAGATGAACATTTCTATCAGCTAGAAAATCTTGATAACTTGACTTTAGATACAATTGTTCAAAAAAGAGAAGGCATATATCGTATTATTAAAACAATAAGTAAAATTGGTATTCAATTTGCAGGGAACACTGTGATGGAGTCAAACAGATCAGAACGGGCGATCCGCTTCATTGTGGATTCTGAAGAGTTTGCCATCAAAGATTTACCAGGTCTTACCGATAATAGTAAGTTAGCCTTAGTACGTCGCTTAATTCAAGAGGGACTGTTAACCACTGTCTGAGGTTTTAAATGTTGATTGATAGATGTAAACCTATAAATCGCGTTTAAATTTAAGTTTCTTAATTACAAATTACCAATTAATAATTATTATATTTTCTTACCAAGTCGCTACAGAACTGCCCCCACCACAATAGTAATGAATTGCTGATGGAATGAATAAGCGCTCGCCGTTTCGTGACTGGCGACGGTTATTGGAGAAAAATCTCCTTATTTTGAGCGTTGTACCTCCCAATCCCCAATCCCCAATCCCCAGTCCCCTTCAGTTTTCTTTGTATCTTAACATTTTGTGACAAACCAGGTACATACTTAATCAGTTTTGACATTTGATAAGCTACATGATTATATAGATTTTGGCAGAAATGATATTAGTGGCGTTTTCGCTCAAAGGAGTTCAGCCTTTATAGCTTCAGCATGGGTAAATCCTCATCAACTCACAAATAAAGCCACTACAATTTTTAGAATATGCAAACTCAATCTGTGCGTGAGCAAACAAAAACAAATCCTTTTTCAGCCTTGACTCAATTTTGGGAGGATATCAGAGTAGTCGCTCAGCCTTATTGGTATCCAACAAAAACAGAAGGAAGAGCATTTTCAGATGTGATTCGTTCATGGGGAATGCTCATTCTCCTTGTATTATTAATAGCTGGAATTGTAGGTGTAAACGCTGCAAATAGCTACTGGAACCGCTATGTACTTGATATCATTATTGAAGAGAGAGACCTTTCTAAATATAATAATACTTTATGGGTGTCCAGTTTCATTGTTGTAGTGATAGTCCTGTTGGTAACTTTTTTGAATTATGTCAGAAAAAAAATAGCTCTTGATTGGTACAAATGGCTAAATAATCAGATTTTAGAAAAATATTTTAGCAATCAAGCTTATTATAAAATAAATTTTCAATCCGATATAAATAATCCAGATCAACGCCTATCGCAAGAAATAGAACCGATTACCAGCACTGCTTTGAGATTTTCAGCTACCTTCTTAGAAAAAGTTCTGGAAATGATAAGTTCTGTGATAATTCTCTGGACAATTTCCTCAGAAATCGCAATTTATTTGGTTATTTATACAATTATAGGTAATTTGGTAGCTGTTTACTTAAATCAACAATTCAATAAAATTAATCAAGAAGAACTTGAGTTTAAAGCAGACTTTGCTTATTGCCTAACTCATGTTCGCAATCACGCGGAATCGATTGCTTTTTTTCAGGGAGAAGAGGAAGAATTAAATATAATTCAGCGGCGATTTAATAATGTACTGAAAACTGCTGAACGCAAGCTAAACTTTGAAAGAGGACAAGATGCTTTTGGTAGAGCGTATCAGTCTGCTATCGGTGTATTTTCGATGTTCATCCTCACACCTTTATTTATTCAAGATCAAATTGATTATGGAGAAATTAACCAGATTAGTATAACTTGCTTTATGTTTTCTAATGCTCTGGGGCAACTCATAGCTGAGTTTGGGATTTCAGGGCGGTTTTCTAGTTACGTACAGCGTTTAGCTGAGTTTTCGGATGCGTTGGAAGCTGTCACTAAACAACCAGAGAATGTAAGTACTATTAAAGTCATAGAAGAAAAGCGTTTGGCTTTTGAGAATGTCACTTTACAAACGCCGAACTATGAGCAGGTGATTGTTGAAGATTTGTCACTTTCTGTTCAGCTAGGCGAAGGGTTATTGATTGTTGGTCCTAGTGGTAGGGGTAAAAGTTCTTTATTGAGAGCGATCGCTGGTTTGTGGAATGCGGGAACTGGTCGTCTGGTGCGTCCTCCCCTAGAGGAAGTCTTATTTTTACCCCAACGTCCTTATATCATTTTGGGTACTTTGCGCGAACAGTTACTCTATCCGCATACAGACCGGAAAATGAGCGATCGCGAACTCGAAGAAATTTTGCAACAAGTTAACCTACAAAACTTGCTTACCCGCATAGATGGCTTTGATACAGAAGTTCCTTGGGAAAATATATTGTCGTTGGGAGAACAACAACGCCTGGCTTTCGCACGACTATTAATTACACATCCTAGTTTCACTATCTTAGATGAAGCAACGAGTGCTTTAGATTTGAATAACGAAGGAAATTTATATCAACAATTACAACAAACGAAAACAACATTTATCAGTGTTGGGCATAGAGAAAGTTTGTTTAATTATCATCAATGGGTATTAGAACTTTCACAAGAATCTAGTTGGCAACTCGTTTCAATACAAGATTATCGGCTTCAAAAACAAAATGCTATTAAATCATCTCAAAAGGAGCAAATAACAATAGAGATTTTCCCTAAAGATGAACTCAAAATCAAACCAGAATCAGCAGCAGATGGCACAATTTTAGGGCTTTCTCATAAAGAAGTTAAAACATTAACAGACTATTCTCTTACCACTATCAGAACCAGGGCAAGTCAAGGAAAGCCTATCACTACAAAGGATAACGTGACCTACCGCTATAACAAAGACCCGAAAGTATCGAAATGGATAAGAGATTAGGGCAACTCATACTTTTAACAGTGAACAGTGAACAGTAAACAGTTATCAGTTAAATACGAGTGGTCGCGCGTCCCCCACCAAGAGCACCTTTATGCGTTGGTGGTGAGCCACTGCGGTCTTGGGGTTTCCCCAAGTAGAGCAAGTGGCGTTCGCGTTCGCGGAGCGTGCGCTTTGCGCTCAGCGTCTCCGTTCGGCGCAGCCGTGCCGCAGGCTCAGGAGATACCCGGAGGGCGGGTCGCGCATCCCCCCACCATACGCCTGACTGACTGATAACTGATAACTGATAACTGATAACTGATAACTGTTTTAAAACCCTATCCTTTAGAGGAGATTTAAAAAATTAAAAAAGCGGAATTAACAATTTGGTAAATCAAATAGGAATGCTATAGCATGGAAAACCTTGTTACCACACGATTATATTTAGTACCTTTTAAGCTGGAAATAGTAAAAGCAGCAATCATGGGAAATGCTGAATTAGCATCATTTCTGGGGGTGACAGTTTTACCAGACTGGTATGATGAAGAGTTGATTCAAGATTTGCCATTCATTGCAGATATTCTGTGCAAATATCCGTTTCAAAGTGAATGGGGATGGGGAAGTTTAGTCATTCATAAAGCAGAAAACACGCTCATTGGTCACGTTATGGTTAAAGTTATCCCAGATAGCACAGGTTCACCTACAGGTTCCTTGGAAATTGGCTATTACATAGCTCCATCATATCGACAACAGGGGTACGCGTCTGAAGCTACGAAAGCTGTGATAGATTGGGCATTATCTCAACCTAGTGTGCAAAGGGTGACTGCTGGATGCGATCCAGATAATATAGCTTCAAAGCGGGTGCTAGAAAAAATCGGAATGCAGCTTATAGAATCACGAGAGAAGATGTTGGTATGGCAATTATGCAAAACAGCTACCGTACACTAATTCTGTCTGCTTCAAAGATGAACTTTTGTTTGGAAACTTGAGCAGAATGTAGGTGAGTGTCCAGAACAGACCACTTGCAAGCATTAAGTTGATTGCCATGTTCATTGTCTGCTCCGTAAAACTTATACATAGTACTACTTTGCCTAAAAAACTTGGCTGAAGTTGCAAAATCTGGCGATCGCCTAGATAAGCCAACAACATCCCAATCTTGTTGCTTTGAAAGCTACTGCACAAGATTGCGTCCAATCACGCCGAAAGCACGGATATTTTGTAGTAAACGCTAAGCGCGAAGACAGCGCTTACTACAAACCATGTTCCTAGAAGTGCAGGGCTATTTTACCGAAATGCGCCCCACTCTCCATGTACTCCAACGCTTGTCGTGCTTCCTCAAAGGGAAACACTCGGTCAATAATAGGTTTGATATTATGTAAAGCGATCGCCCGGTTCATCGCCTCAAACATGGCACGGCTGCCTACATAGATACCTTGTACAGTAATACCTTTGTGCAGAATCGAGGCTGTACTAACGTCTGCGCTTAACCCAGTCAGCACCCCAATCAAACTGATATACCCGCCGTAGCGAATGGCGCGTAGCGACTTATTGAAAGTTCCTGCACCGCCAACTTCTATGATGCGGTCAACTCCCACCTCATTTGTCAGTTCCCAAACTTTTTCATCCCAGTTCGACGTGGTTTTGTAATTGATGACTTCGGATGCACCAAGTTGTTTCAACTTGTCTAACTTCAAGTCGCTGCTAGAAGTGGCAATCACTTGCGCCCCTATTATCTTGGCAAACTGTAGCGCAAATAAAGACACTCCTCCCGTACCTTGCACAAGAACGGTGTCGCCAGCTTTCAGCTTGCCATCCGTCGTCAGGGCGTTCCAAGCTGTGACTGCGGCACAAGGTAAAGATGCTGCTTCTTCATCAGAAAGGTGTTCTGGTACATGAACAACGCCGTCTTCATGGAGCGTTACGTACTCTGCGAGTATACCATCAATGGCACCGCCCAACGCTGATTTTGATTTGTCTGCGGAGAATTCCCCTTCCAGCCAAGTTTGCATGAAGATACCAGCCACGCGATCGCCTACTTTAACTCTAGTGACCCCATCGCCAACCGCAACCACTTCCCCTACACCATCAGAGAATGGAACAAACGGTAGCTTTTGCTTCGATCCATATGCTCCTTTGACAGTCAACAAGTCCCGATAATTCAGTGAAGCAGCACGCATCTTCAAGAGAACTTGTCCCGCCTTTGGTTGTGGTTCTGGTCTTTCAACCAGTGTCAATGCATCCAGACCTTCTTTAGACTGAACTTCCCAAACTTTCATCGCAGTTCCGTATTGTTTTTTCTACTGCTTGATTACCACAAATTGGTTCAATTTTGAATCTGCGTTACTTGAATAACTCAAGAAACAACAGTGCACTCGTCAATAAGCTAACAATTCTATAATTTGCATACCATATTTAAAAGTTCAGGGAAAGTTCTGAGCAACTATAAGTATATTTGCTTAGCATAGCTCAGAGCGACTGGCAGCACGCCGAACAGCACAACCTCCAAGTCATAATGGTTGTAGAGGCGCTGATATCATCAACGCTGATTTTTTTGAATGTAAGTTACAAAATGTTAATAGGTTGTAGAACTTGATTTATCAGCTTTCTACAACCTGTAAGCTCTTTGGGATAGCAGAAATTACTATGTCTTTGTCATCTTCTGAAGAACAACGTTTCTCGCCCCTGTTGCGTCAAGTGACTAGCCATGTTTTGGTGGCTGTTTTGAGTGTGGGATTGACTTTGACGACTTTATGGGCATTTCCCAACCTGCAAATTCTGAAGCGGCCATTGCCTATTGCTACCGCACCAAGTACGACCATAGTAGAAACAACAGCAGAAACGACTGCACCGTCAACAGCAGCTTCCCAACAAAAAGTTGCTATCCGCAGTTTTGTGAGTGCTGCTGTCAATCGAGTTGGACCCGCTGTCGTGCGAATTGATACAGAGCGTACTGTCACCATGCGTGCGCCTGACTCGTATTTTGGGGACCCCTTCTTCCGGGAGTTTTTTGGTAATGACTTCTCTTCCAGAGTGCCTCAAGAGTACCGCCAACGCGGAGAAGGGTCTGGTTTTATCATTGACCCCAACGGCATGATTCTTACCAATGCTCATGTTGTCAGTGGTGCTGATTCTGTTACCGTCACCCTTAAGGATGGACGTAAGTTAAAAGGAGAAGTCAAAGGAGTAGATGAACCTTCGGATTTGGCGGTTGTCAAAATTAATGGCAAAAACTTGCCAGTAGCCCCCCTCGGTAACTCCAAGGATTTACAAGTCGGTGACTGGGCGATCGCAGTTGGCAACCCATTGGGGCTAGACAATACTGTTACTCTAGGTATTATCAGCACCTTGAACCGCTCTAGCGCTCAGGTTGGCATCCCCGATAAACGCTTGGACTTTATCCAAACCGATGCTGCTATCAATCCTGGTAACTCTGGTGGTCCTTTGCTTAATGAACAAGGTGAAGTCATTGGCATTAACACAGCGATTCGTGCTGATGCTCAGGGAATTGGGTTTGCCATTCCCATTGATAAAGCCAAAGTCATTGAAGAAGCTTTAGCTCGTGGTCAGAAAATTTCGCATCCTTATATCGGTGTGCGGATGATTACCCTCACCCCAGAACTGGCAAAACAATCCAATAGCGACCCGAATACGACGTTGACTTTACCACAAATCAATGGCGTATTGGTGATGCAAGTTATGCCCAATAGCCCTGCTGCTACTGCTGGCTTGCGTCGGGCAGATGTAATCACTCAAGTCAATGAACAACCGATGACAACTGCCGAACAGTTGCAAGAGTTGGTAGAACAGAGCCGAATTAACCAGCCGTTGCAGTTTACAGTACAACGAGGTGAACAAACTCAGCAGTTGAGCGTGCGACCGGGTGAACTCCGGGAAGCCGCTTCTGAGTAGTAAACTACCCCACCCTGCCTAACAGGTCTTGGTGGGGTCAGAAAAAGAGTTGATGTACGTTAATTTTGTTGATCCCACTCCCCGTACTTGACGAATTAACAATTCACGCATTCCCTCATTTATAAGGTACGGCATTGAAGACAGTTTCACTCCTTGGATTTCAACCCCGACTGAAACTGAGGAGCCAGTGTCGTGGTGAGGCAGCACTGCGGGAGGGTTTCCCTCCGCAGGTGACTGCCGAAAGGGTTTCCCGACTTGAGACATCTAGCGTACTACGTATAGACGCTCGTGGTCTTAAACCCTTTAATTTAGGATAAAACCAATGTATGTTTAGTTTTGTAAAAACTGTGTAATGACCAATTTTTGAGGTCTTCTTTGGCTTTACATTTCGTTACATAAGTAAAGTTTTTAACGCCGATTTACTTAACAAGTTTTACTACAAAAATATGACCCTTGTGGGTACTGTTGAAACTAAAAAAATTTTTCACAATAGCAGTTATAGAGATTGAAATAATTACCTTTTTAACGAAAACCAAATTCATATAAGGAGAAATTGGAACAGCAGCCGAAACTCATGCCAATTCCCTATGAAGATGAACTTAATATTTTGCAAACATCCAGGCTAAAATATTAGCGCTATATGTTTTTTTTGTTACTGCTGATTAAGCGCAAGTTTACAGAGAATTGGTATCATTAACTGTTTGAAAAAAAACTTACCAATAGACAAACAGATTTGTTCCAAGAGGCGATTGAAAGTAGAACTCAAATAATTAACATTAACTCTCAAATTCCAAAGGGATACTATAAACAATGTAAAGTTTTTTAACTGATTGCGTAATTCAAGGATTTGGGTCTGAAAAATCAATTAAGTTTTGTCGTTTTATTTCTTTGTTGGTAAGACTTAATCCCACACTTCTTTGAAACGTAATTAATAACTCTCTTTGAGCCAAGAAATTTGAAGAGGGATTAGGCAACTATAAGCTTAATCCCACTTCAAATAACTTTCCCTACAAGGAGAGATCAAGTTATACCAATTTAATCTGAAGCTGCACTAAATAAATAACCTCCATTCTTGGCGCTCTTGGCGTCTTGGCGGTTCGTTTTTTAATATTCTATGCATCTTCATAAAGAATTGGTATT
>NZ_CAWMYC010000144.1:0-53070 GCF_963872035.1 Scytonema sp. HK-05 | reverse complement strand
GGGCTTCCTCCCCATGTTTGGAAAACAGGGGCTTCCGCCCTTTTATTTTCGGTGACTATTGAGGAGAGTCTAGAGGGTGTAACGCGCTTGTTTTTGGACAGCGCACCAGTCATTTACTTTGTCGAACAACACCCACAATACTTTCCATCTGTTAGAGTGGTGTTCAAGCGTATTCAAAGTAGTTTAATATTCGGTGTCACTTCACCAGTCACATTGGCTGAATGTTTAGTACGTCCTTATCGTCTAGGACAAACACAGTTACAACAAAACTTCATCAACCTCATGCTTGGTAGTAATAACATGATTTTTCAGCCGATTACTAACTCAAGCTTAGCACTAGAAGCTGCTCAAATCCGAGCCAGATATAACTTACAATTACCTGATTCCTTTCAGATTGCCGTAGCTTTAGCAGCAGGTTGTGAGGCATTTTTGACTAATGATGTGACATTCAGGCGTGTTACAGAATTACGTATTTTGGTGCTAGATGAATTGAAAGTTGTTCAAAAAGTTGCTCAATAAGCAAGAATTTTCAAATTAGTTTAAAGTGGTGCGTTACACTGCGTTAACGCACCCTACAGGTAAATAACTCGTAACTTTCTTTACGGCACAACCAATACTGGGCAAGGAGAAAGGTTAATCACACGAGTGGTAACGCTATCAGTTGCCCCTTCATCAGTTAAGCCTAGTCCCCGACACCCCATGACGATTAAATCTGCCCCTATTTCATCTGCAACATCGCAGATGGTGAAAGCAGGTTTGCCTTGCCGTTCAATGGTTTCGGCTGGAATGCCTTGCCCAGAAAACAGAGATTTGGCTGTTTCTAGCAGTTGGGCAACTGTCTCTGGTGAGGACATTACATCCCCGTTGGGCGAGTCTGCGACGGGTTCCTCAACCACACTCAGCAGCACTAAGCGGCTGCTATGTTTTTGCACGAGTTTGACAACCATATCGGCTGCTTCCCGTGTTTCCCGACTTTGATCAATTGGAAATAGAACTGTTTTAAACATTCTGATTCACCTCCGCCCCCCTGACTCGGTAAAATCTGGATGGATCTACTTAAAAAACATAACAAAAAGGCAATCAGGAGGTTTGTGCCGTGCCAAAGAAAACTTTAGCAAATTTATCTGCAGAAGACTTGTCTGGTAAACGCGCCCTGGTACGAGTTGATTTTAACGTACCTGTGGATGATGCCGGCAACATTACAGATGATACTCGCATCCGTGCTGCTCTGCCGACCATACAGGATTTGACGCAGAAGGGAGCTAAGGTGATTCTAGTGAGCCATTTTGGGCGTCCTAAGGGTGTAGATGATAAATTGCGCCTAACCCCGGTTGCTAAGCGTCTATCTGAGTTATTGGGCCAAGAAGTCGTTAAAACTAACGACTCTATCGGCGATGAAGTTTCCGCTAAAGTGGGGGCTTTGCAAAACGGACAAGTGCTGTTGCTGGAAAACGTCCGTTTCTATAAAGAGGAGGAAAAAAACGATCCAGAATTCGCCAAAAAACTGGCAGCAAATGCTGATTTGTATGTCAATGATGCTTTTGGTACCGCACACCGCGCCCACGCTTCTACTGAAGGTGTGACTAAATACCTTAGTCCCTCGGTTGGTGGATATTTGATTGAAAAAGAATTGCAGTACCTGCAAAGCGCGATCGAAAATCCTCAACGTCCTCTGGCAGCGATTATCGGTGGTTCCAAAGTTTCCAGTAAAATTGGCGTGATTGAAACGCTTCTGGAAAAGTGCGACAAACTGATCATCGGCGGTGGAATGATTTTCACCTTCTTTAAGGCACGTGGTTTGAATGTCGGTAAGTCACTGGTGGAAGAGGACAAGCTAGAACTGGCGAAGTCTTTGGAAGCAAAGGCAAAAGAACGCGGTGTTGACTTGCTGCTTCCCACCGATGTGGTTGTCGCTGATAATTTTGCCCCTGATGCCAATTCTCAAACCGTCAGTGTGGAAAACATCCCTGATGGTTGGATGGGGTTGGATATCGGACCTGACTCGGTGAAATTTTTCCAACAAGCCCTTGCTGACACCAAAACGGTCATTTGGAACGGTCCAATGGGCGTGTTTGAGTTTGATAAGTTTGCTGCAGGTACGGAGGCGATCGCCCGCACTCTCGCCGAAATCAGCAAAACAGGTGCTACCACCATCATCGGTGGTGGTGACTCTGTGGCGGCTGTGGAAAAAGTTGGTTTAGCCGACCAAATGAGCCACATCTCCACTGGCGGCGGCGCTAGCTTGGAGTTACTTGAAGGTAAGCAATTACCTGGTATCGTCGCGCTAGATGAAGCATAAAAGCTGATAGGTAAAACCAATGTAGAGACGTAGCATACTGTGGAGACGTGCCATGGCACGTCTCTACACAAATAGGGAGAAAATTGTGGAACCTAAATGGCTGGAATGGACGCAGAAATTACAAGCGATCGCCCAAAATGGTCTAACCTTTTCGGAAAATGCTTTTGACATAGAACGTTACAAAGCGCTACAGGCGATCGCCGCTGAAATCATGGCGACGTACTCGAACGTCGAACACAGCTCTATCCTCGATTTATTCGCCCAAGAAGTGGGATACGCAACACCCAAAGTTGACGTGCGGGGAGCAGTGTTTCGCGACGATACCATATTGTTAGTGAAGGAAAGAGAAGACGGCTGCTGGACTTTACCAGGCGGATGGGCTGATGTTGGTGACTCGCCAAGTGAGGTAGCTGTTAAAGAAGTGTATGAGGAATCTGGTTATCAAACACGCGCTGTAAAACTGCTAGCTGTCTATGACAGAAACAGACAGGGACATCCACCGCATCCGCATTACATCTACAAGCTCTTTTTTCTGTGCGAACTTGTGAGTGGTTCTCCATCGCCAAGTATCGAAACGGAGGAAGTCGAGTTCTTTGCTGAAGATGCGATTCCGGAACTGTCACTTGGACGTGTGACGCCAGCTCAAATCACCCGACTTTTCCAGCATCACCGAAATCCAGATTTGCCTACAGACTTCGATTAGGTTGTTACGGTGCAACGAAGCCCCACGCGACAGCTAAAAAGTATTACCAAAGCGGGTTTGAGAAAGATATTTTCATCTGATTCAACCCTTTCTTAAAAAAACTTCAAAAACTTAGCTATCACCCACACCCTAACATGAACTGAATATATCTTTCGGATGATGTATTAAATATTACTTTGGAGTGAGAAAATTTTCCAAGAGGTTTTGCATACTTTAGATATTCCTCTTCAGTCACAGGGTGTTCTCCTCTTCTGCGATATAGGGTGTATTTAGCTATTGTTACAGGGTGTATTTAGCTATTGTTACAGGGTGTATTTAACTATTGTTACAGGGTGTATTTAGCTATTGTTATAGGGTGTATTTAGCTATTGTTATAGGGTGTATTTAGCTATTGTTATAGGGTGTATTTAGCTATTGTTATAGGGTGTATTTAGCTATTGTTATAGGGTGTATTTAGCTATTGTTATAGGGTATATTTAGCTATTGTTATAGGGTGTATTTACCTATATTAGTATATCAATAAGTGGGGCTTTTTAGTCTTCAATCAACTTGTCAATAAGCGTAAAAAGTAAAAAGATAAAAGTAAAAAGATAAAAGTAAAAAGAAATCCCCATGACGCGCGTTGGGGGCACCAAACAAGGAAATCTTTATCTTTCTCCATGCCGTAAGTTGGGGGCTTGTATCCCTTGAGATAAAGATTACACCAATACTCAACATTCTTTGTGAGTGCCTTTTTACTTTTGACTTTTAACTTAAAAGATGGTCATAATTGGGATTCCCCACCCTGGCTATACGCTTGAAGGTGGGGACTATTGTATTCGCTCATCCAAAAATCTGCTAAGTGTATAATATTTTCTTATAAATTTTCTTGTTCAAAAGTTTACTGCTTATAGAAAATGATTAGTTATTATTAACACCAGTATTTTGTCAAGCCACTAAGGATAGCATTCAGATTCTTGCTAGCCCACACTTCGTTTTAGGACATTTGTTCTATTTAATGCTGGTAATGCACTTTATCCACGAGCGGAATGCGCCGCTTGAACTGCTGCGGGATATTTCCCTGCGACTCAAACCAAACGCACCATTCATCTTAGCGGCTGGTTTATTTGGAGATTTGCGTGGAGATAGTGTCTTAATAGATGCATGGAAAATGCGATGGGCGAGCCAGGGAATATTCAGTGAGGGGATTGAAACTCGATTTCAAGAAATATTTTCCTCGGTTTATCCGTTGTCAGAAACCGAACTGTTAGAGCTTTTAAATGAAGCAGGTTTTCATCAAGTAAGGCGTTTTTTTACATCATTATGTGCCAGTGCTTGGGTTGCACAAAAAGGTAGTTAGAGGGACTGGGACACTAAGTGTGTACTGAGAAAAAAGTGGCGATTTTGAATTTTGTATTGCTTATGATGGTGTCGGCGTGGGTGTGGGTGTAGGTGTAGGCGAAGCTGTTGGTGTAGATGTTGGTGTCGGTGTAGGAGTTGGTGTGGATGTGGGTGTAATAGTTTCTGTAGGAGTTGGTGTGGATGTAGGTGTAATAGTTTCTGTAGGAGTTGGTGTGGATGTAGGTGTAATAGTTTCTGTAGGAGTTGGTGTGGATGTGGGTGTAATAGTTTCTGTAGGAGTTGGTGTAGGCGACGGGAGTGGAGCAGGATTTTCTGCTGTGATTGAAAGTGTATAATTTGATGTTTTTGACGCCGTAGAAACAACGACGTATTCATAAAATCCAGTTTCTGGAAGTTTAACGGACAAGCTACGTTGTGTTGAATCTTCTAAGAATCGAACTTTTCCACTGGGGGAATACACGGAAAGCAGAATTTTAGAATTCGCACTCAGCTTCACTTTCATCAATTGTTCTTCGTCAAGTGCGGCGATAAAAACTTTACCTTCTCCAGGTTTGAGAGTACCACTGACTCTGGTACTAATTGCCCCTTTGTCAAAAACTATTTTCTTGAAAGCGCTACCCGCAAGGATGGCATTGAGTTTGTCGCTGATAAATCCGTGCCAGATTTGTCCAATAGGCTGATCGATAAAATTCTTGCCGCGCTGTTCAGGAAATTGCTGGAAAAATGCCGCATCTCCTAAATCATATAAAGAACGGCTACCAACGTTGACTTGGTTAACTTCCACTTTAGCGCGATCGCGTTCTGCGTGCGTAAAACTACCCAATTTCTTACGTGCATCTGAACTCAATACCGCCAGCTTTTCCAACAATTCGCCTGCGATGCTATCCCATTCTGCCCGTAGTTGTGCATCTTCCGGCTTCTGTGTCAAGGTGCGGCTCCGTAAACTCGGATTTCTATCCCAAAAGACTTGATTAACTAAAGTAATAAAGAATTTCTCGTTAATACCTAAGTATTGACGCCGCTCATCTAATCTTTGCTTGCGCTGTTGTTCTTCTGGAGGAAGTTTTGGATCGTCAGACGAGATTATGGGTGAAGATGAGTCAAGCAATTGAGTTGCTCCCCACATACCCACACTAATAGCAGTAGCCATTACCATTGCTATCACAATGATTTTACCAGGTGTCCACCAGCTTCTGGAGGAAGTCGCGGGAGTGGGGGGAGTGGAGGGAGTGGGGAGAGTAGGGGGAGTCGGGGATGAGGCTACCGCTAGGGTTTGTTCTGTTTGTGGCGGTGGCGGTGTTGGAGGGGGAATCTGCTGTGGTGGAGGATAGCCCACAGGTGATACAGTCAGTGCTTGTAGAACTTGATGAGCGCTTTGGTAGCGGTGTGCTGGTGTTGGCGATAGCATTTTATCCAACATCATCCCGAAAGTTGGACTCAAGTTAACTTCCCGTCGCCATTGCCAGGTAAGGGTATAATTATCTATAAGTTCTTGAGGCTGTTTGCCTGTCAGCAGAACGAGTACCGTTGCTGCTAAAGCATACAAATCGCTATGAGGCTCAACTAACCCCGTTTGCATTTGTTCTGGGGGAGAGTAACCTGCTTTACCCAATAACGTTGGAAGTGGGGAAGCAGCAGCACCGGGTTGGTAATATTGCGAGACGACTGTTGCAGCAACTTGTTTGACACCGCCAAAATCAATTAACACTGGCATACCCGCCTCAATCTCACGCCAGTTCAGATCGGCGGAAGCCGCCGCTCTGCCTGTCTCGCCTTGGTAAGGGGAGGCTTGGGGGGTGCGTAAAATTAAGTTATCTGGAGAAATATCGCGGTGAATGACCCCCATAGAATGGATATACTCCAAAACAGGGAGAATTTGTTGCAATAGCAGACGTACTTCTGCCTCTGTGAACAGCAAACCTTGCTGTTTTCTCGCATCTAATAAAGAGCGGTAAGTTTCCCCTTGTACATAATCTTGCACCAGAAATAAATATTCCTTACCAGCCAAGTTCATGCGGAAAAGTTCGCGGAACCGAGGAATCTGGGGGTGTTGCAGCTTGTAGAGAACACTGGCTTCTCGCTGAAACAATTCTTCAGCTTTTTGGAGAACGTAAGGCGTTTGAACTTGAGGGGAGAATTCTTTTAAAACACAAAGTTCGCGGAAGCGGTTAACATCCTCAGCTAAATATGTACGTCCAAAACCTCCTTGTCCGAGTTGACGCAAAATAAGATAGCGATCGCCCCAAACAGACGGGCGATGTGCGCCATCGCCCAAAGTTTGCCCGCCTTGAATACCTTGACTCACCGGGTAATCTAACTTTTCGCCGCAATGTAGACAAAAGCGACTACCAGTTGGATTTTCATGTCCTTTGGAGCAATAAGCAGAATTCATAGTCATTAGTCAATAGTCAATAATTGTAGAGACGCGCTGTTTGAAGCGTCTGTACATCAGTCATTAGTTAGTTGTTAAAAAGTACTACTACTAAGAACCAACCATTTCCCATCTCCCCAATACTCGCTTCGCTCTCTACCGCATCTCCTCATCTCCTCCTACTCCTAGTTGCCATCTAGTTTACTGACTTGCTCCGCAGCAAGCGCATACCATATTTGACCAAATGTTTGTTTATCCAGTTTCTCATTCTCACGTCGTTGCCCCGGAAACAATCTATCAAATTTTTTGTTTGTGTCTTTGTTGAGTTGGTCGATGGTATAGTTACCCAATTGTCCTGCTTGTGCTTGACGTCTCCAATTGTCGTAGTCTCGCGCACTGTAGTTTCCCAGGTTGCGACGCGCTGAGGTGCTCAGATTAGCCCGTTCTAAGTTATTCAACAAGTCGTCGGCGATCGCGTACCATTGATTTCGTAAAGCAGTATCTTCTGAATTACCTGTAAGAGTCCGTCCTTTTGCTCCAGGATTTTTAGTATAAAAAATTTTATCTACCATTTGTATAAAAAATACTTGTGGAATTTCTAGCTGTTGACGGCGACGGATAATTTGGTTGCTGCGACTTGTTTCTTTGCTAGCAGTTGGTTTTTCCGGAGAATCTGATCCTCCCGGAATTTTAGGTAATGATATTGTTGGTATAGAAATAGATGATACAGCTTGAACAACGACATTTACTATCGCCCAAGTCCCAGCCAAAGTTAAAACAATGACGCTTGTACTGACAAGACTGAAAGCAAAAGGACGAAGCCAAACGGGTAAAGGGAGCGCTTGAGCAACCATTTGAGTTTTGTTATGAAGCTTGCTGACAACGGTATTGACACGTTTTCGCCCAGGAGCAACTACCATTGTCTTGAGCTTTGTCATATAAGTATTTACAGGTTTGGCATTTACAGGTTTGGCATTTACAGGTTTGGTATTTACAGGTTTGGTATTTACAGGTTCGGCTGCAGGAGTGTAAGACTGTAAATCTTTGAGAACGTCATCGGCTTTTTGATAGCGATCGCTTGGTTTATAAGCCAACATCTTTTTTAACACAGCTTCTAGTTTGGGGCTGACTTTGATTTCTTCTCCCCAACGCCAAGTTCCCTCAAAGCTGTCGTAGAGTTTTTGCGGTTCCTGTCCAGTTAACAACACCAGCGCCGTCACTGCTAAAGAGTACAAATCGCTACTGGGAAATGCTTTTCCCTGCCGTAATTGTTCTTCTGGTGCATATCCTTTTTTACCTAAAAGAGTACGAATTCCACCGAGTTGGGTAAACCAAAAACCCTGAGAGGCTGGCAATTGTTTTACACCACCAAAGTCAATCAGCACAGGCAAACCCCCCTCTTGGGGGGTACGCAAAATCACATTATCAGCAGAAATATCGCGGTGAATAACATTGAGAGAGTGGATGTAAGACAAAACGGGCAACATCTGTTGTAGCAGTTTGACAACTTCCTCCTCACTAAAAGTTTGCCCCTGAGTTTTGCGGGTTTCTAATAAATCCCAGTAGTTCTCACCCTCCACATAGTCTTGCACTAAAAAGAAAAAATCTTTGTTGCTCAACTGTACTTGTAGCGAGGCGTGGAACCGTGGAATTTGAGGATGCTGAAGTTTTTTCAACACACTTGCTTCTCGTTCAAACAGTTCTTTAGCTTTTTCTAAATCTTGCTGTTCTTCAACTTGGGGTGCAAATTCCTTCAGCACGCACTGTAGTTGCGATTGATTTAAATCCTCAGCTAAATAAGTACGTCCAAAGCCTCCCTGACCCAAATAACGTATAATCCGATACTTAGTATTGATAATTTGCCCTACCGGAAGAGGTAACGGCTCACCGCATTGAGTGCAAAAGCGGTTCTTCTCATTGTTTACGTGTTGTTTGCTGCAATAAACATCCATAGCGCTGAAGGATGAATAAAAAGTTTTTATTAAGTTGCTACAAAGTGGAAAGCCGCGATTACGCATATCTCGCCCTTTATCCTTATTATTTTGCCCTCCTTTTTTTATGGGTGAGCCAAAACTTGATATTTGATTTTTATAGCATTGAAGAATAATCAAGATCTTTGGCTTGGTACTGAGAATATTTTATACTTAATTTAATTCAAGAATACTTTCCCTGTTTTGTTTAGCTGAAAAAAAAAATGGGAGATTTCTGGAAATACCTTTTATCGATTTGAAGAAAGTGTTAGAACTGAGTTCATCAAAATCAATGTCTCAACATTATTGAGAAGCTCATTAACATTTTTTTAAGCTATCAACAATAAAGTAAAAGTTTTAGAAACTTACTTTAATTAGCTTTTCTCAAAACAAAAACATATGAACTGAGTCTGATAGTTTGTGAACAATAATAGAGGTTTTCCAATGAGTGAGCATGAAAAAATCCAATTAACGAAAGCAAAAGTTGAATTAACAAAAGCTTCTTACCCTATAGTATGCTTTGGATTAGCAGGCATAATAATGGTGGTGGCAACGGTAGCTTCAGCGATTCCAAATTCAAAATTAAGTGGTGAGAAATGGACTGCCATACTGGGAGTCGTAAGTAGTGCAATAACAGCAGGAGCGGGTATCGCTCAAGCACCCCGAAACAATGGAACTCAGGACGGAACTTCCTCTGTAGCTCAACAACACACCACCACGCAAAACGAAAATGGTAAGGTGGACAAAGACATAACAGTTGCTAAATCTACTCATAGCGACTAAATGAGTATTTCCAGGTCACTTCGCAAATTTTACGTCGCAATCCTCATAAATAAGGAGAAAATAGAGAAAAATACTCAGATTTTTGCAAATGAAAGCAGAAAAACAGCAGCGTGCAATTACGGCATTTCAAGAGTTTTTAACTACACCCCTAGAAACACTACTACAACAGCATCTCAACACAGATACTTCAAGAGCCGCTTTGGCGTTATTTCATGAGATGGCTGCTACTGTACCCGCTTACAAAGATTTCTTAGCACATCATGGGGTAAATCCTGATCAATACCAAAACTTCCAGGATTTCCAAAGACTACCGCAACTCACCAAAGAAAATTACCTGCTACGTTATCCTTTAGCCCAATTGTGCCGCCACGGAGAGTTACAAACCTGCGACATGATAGCTGTTTCCTCTGGTTCCACAGGAAAACCCACATTTTGGCCGCGTTTTTTTGCAGATGAAATGCAAATTGCCACCCGTTTTGAGCAGGTATTTCATGACAGTTTTTATGCAGATACTAAACGTACTCTAGCTGTGATTTGTTTCAGTCTAGGAACCTGGGTAGGCGGAATGTACACCACCAATTGCTGTCGCTATCTTGGCAGCAAAGGTTATCCTATCACTGTGGTGACTCCCGGCAACAATAAAGAAGAAATCTTTCGAGTCGTGCAGGAACTTGGTTCGGATTTTGAACAGGTTGTGCTGTTAGGATATCCTCCGTTTCTTAAAGATATTATTGATACTGGAATTGCCCGTGGTATCGAGTGGCAGCGATATCAGATAAAGTTGGTGATGGCGGGAGAAGTGTTCAGTGAAGAATGGCGTAGTTTGGTGGGTGAAAGAGTTGGTTCCCAACATTCCTGCTACGACTCAGTATCACTCTACGGCACAGCGGATGCAGGTGTATTGGGTAACGAAACACCTTTAAGTATCTGCATTCGGCGGTTTTTAGCAAATAACCCAGAGGCAGCGCGTGCTTTGTTTGGGGAATCTCGTTTACCTACGCTGGTACAGTATGACCCCGTAAGTCGCTTTTTTGAAGTGATAGATGGCACATTGCTATTTTCTGGAGACAATGGCATTCCCCTACTGCGATACAACATCTTAGATACTGGGGGAATAGTGAGTTACGATGCCATGCTCCAGTTTTTGGCAAAATATGGCTTCGACCCAGTGGCAGAGTTACAAAATCAGGGTGGAAGAGGCGTTCGTCCGCTACCTTTCGTTTACGTTTTTGGACGTTCTAATTTTACAGTTTCTTACTTTGGGGCAAATATTTACCCAGAAAATGTGACAGTGGGATTAGAGCAACCAGTCATTAGAGAATGGGTGACGGGTAAATTCGTGTTGCAAGTGCAAGAAGATGCAGACAAGAACCGATTTTTATCTGTGGTTGTGGAGTTAGCACCAGGCGTGGAAGATAGTGAAGATAAAAGGGAAGCCATAACATCCTCGATTCTTACCCAACTCAAGCGCCTCAACAGCGAATTTGCGAACTACGTTCCCCCAGAATACCAAATACCACAAGTTGCATTAGCTCCAACAGGCGATCCAGAATATTTCCCTGTTGGGGTGAAGCATCGTTATACCCGTAAGTAGTGGGGTTATTTAGCACAATTGCAGTAACTTCGCAATATTTGGATACTTTTTGCAAGAAAAGAAAAGACAATGGTGAGGGGTATCACCTAAACTCAATTTCAACTTTCACATTAAGTAGAGACAAAAACTATCAGCCAGGTTATGGCATCTTCACCAAAATCAAAGGGCGCAGAGCAAATAAATTCTATTTATGGGGATGAAGCCCGAAGGGAAATTTATTTCCCTTCACACTTATCCCTGATTCTCGTTTCCGAGATACCCCATTTCTGGGTAAAGTTTGCCGAACCTAAAAGGTTCCGCTTCGCTAACGCCAATGTTTAGAGTCGGCGTATCCAAGAGACACTAGCTTAACTCCCATAAACTTGTTTAATCCCTTGGTCTCAAGCGCAGAACTGGCAAGCATTCGTAGGTAGGACTTTTAGCACTTCCTCGCTTTCGTAGTCCAGTTAATGGACGCGCTTATGGTCAGGTCGCGTTAACCGCAGAGCCAACGAATTTATTCGTGGGGTTTGCACTCAACTGGGAGTCCCTGACCATAAGCGCTGAAGAAAACTAGGCTTGCAATAACACAAAAACCTCACCATTATGTCATTACATTATGCGGCAGGCAAAAACTGATTCCTTCTTGGTCAAAGCAACTCTGCTCGTGACAAGCACCCTGACTATTATGGCAGGGGCAACGATCGCACCTTCACTACCTGCAATGCGCGAGCATTTTGCCAGTGTCGCAAATGTGGACTACTGGGTGAGGTTGGTTTTGACGTTTCCAGCACTCTGCATTGCAATAGGCGCTCCCTTTGCAGGCCTAATCATCGATCGCTTTGGACGAAAACCATTGCTGAGCATAGCTGTGGTTGTGTATGGTTTGGCTGGTAGCTCAGGCTTTGTATTGAACTCCCTAGGAGTTATTCTAGTAGGACGGGCACTGCTGGGCTTGAGTGTAGCGGGGATTATGACCACAGCTACAACTCTGATTGCAGACTACTACATTGGTGCAACCCGCGCCCAGTTTCTAGGATTCCAGGCAGCATTTATGGGTTTGGGAGGCGTGATTTTCCTCACTGTCGGCGGTTTTGTGGCAGATATCTCTTGGCGGATGCCGTTTTTAATTTACCTAGTTGCTCTAGTGCTTTTGCCGTTTATCTTGCTTTTGCCGGAACCTAGTCGCACAGGTAATTCCTCTACTCAACTCAAAGATACACCGCCAGAACCAAGTGATTTTCCGTGGGTGTTGCTGGTGCTGACTTACGGAATTGCTTTTGTCACCCAGGTAGTGTTCTACATGATACCAGTACAATTACCTTTCTATCTGCAACAGTTGGGCAATGCTAATGCATCTCAGAGTGGATTAGCGATCGCCTTATGCACGCTCTTCAATTCTGCGACTGCTTTTGGATATCAGGGCATCAAAGCACGTCTGTCGTTCATTAATATTTACGCGATCGCCTTTTTGTTCATGGGCATTGGCTATATGATAATAGGCTTTGCCCCGGCATATGGAATCGTTCTTGTTGGGTTAGCAGTTGGTGGTTTCGGACTAGGACTGTTGATGCCAAACCTGAATGTTTGTTTAACCTCCGTCATTCCTGCTGTCTCGCGGGGTCGAGTGTTGGGCGGATTGACGACTTGTTTTTTCCTCGGTCAGTTCATTTCACCTATCATCAGTCAACCCTTAAGTCAATCGGTTGGCTTAGGCACCGCTTATGGCTTGGCTGGGGGATTAATGCTGGTTTTGGCTGTCATGACCTTTGGGGTGATGACGCGCTGGAAGTAACACACGCAAATCAAAAGCCTCAATTCCCCATATCTAGAAAACCCCACCCCACTTTTAGCTACGCTAAAGTTCCCCTCCCCGCTTGCGGGGAGGGGTTAGGGGTGGGGTTTTATGATCATCCTTGGATGCAGTAGAAGGGGGCTGGGGGGTTATATCGTGTCCGGTTAAAGACTTATCATTAAGACTGCAAGGGGGCAGGGGGCAGGGAGCAGGGGGAAAAAGGTTTTGCTTCTGACATGGCTTTTACCTGTTTTGATAAGCTTTTGGAGTCCTTCCCGTAAATTGTCGAAAGTGCTTGGTAAAGTGACTTTGATTTGCAAAACCACATTCAAGCGCAATATCAGAAATCGCCCTCTCCCGATGCCTCAACAGCACCTTTGCCCGTTCCACCCGTTGCTGAAGTACATACTGATATGGCGTTACCCCCATTGATTGCTTAAACAAACGCACAAAGTAATACCGGCTCATACCCAGTAATTCGGCAAGGTCAGCCAGTTGGATATCCTGTTCAAGATGGGCGTTGATATACTCAAGTGCCTGTTGTAACTTATACTTTGGTAGCCCATCCGAGTAAGTTGCAATCCGAGGTGTGCAGGTGCAGTACTTTCGCAGCAGATGAAGCGCTAGCGTAGTTTTGAGCTGATCCACATACAACCTACCACCAATGCCTCCCGATACGAGTTCCTCTTTGAGATTCAACAGTATGCCTTGAATCAGTGGGTCTTGCACCGTAGCAAAATGGGGAATCAATTCTATGCAATCAGGATTGACCAACTCCTGTCCTACCTGTCTCATGAGAGTTGGTTCAAACGCCACAAACATGAACTGAATCTGTTGCCGCCATGTGCTTCTATGCAGAGTGCTAGCAGGGATAACAGCAGTATCTCCTTTATTTAGGAATTCCTTTTGGAAGCATCCATCTATCCATCGCTCTACTGTAGTAGAAGAAAGTGCAGTAACGATTACATGCATTGTGTGTGAAGAAGTTATATCATGTCCAGGCTGTTGGTGATACTCAAAATGGATATTTGTCCAGTTCGCATTATTACTCGACAAGATTGCTGGCTTAGGAAACAGTAGATTTGATGCTCCTTCCTGCCGAAAATCAATCAGTTTGACCTGCTCATTTGGCATGGTTCTTGCCTCTGTGCCTAGGTTTTAAGTGTGATTTGTGTCAAATTTTGAACTTACTTGGTGAAGTGGCTTTGGCTGATAAACCTATATTGACAAGCAACTTCAGCAATTCTTGCAGTGAGCCTTGAACTAAAATACTCTTCGGGAAGCTGCCTTGTAGATTCCTACAAGCTTCAAGCTCAAACCCTGAAAAAGGGTTTAAATCTTTACTCAGTAAACGTTAACTTACTTAAGCTATGAGCCGCGTAATTGCTTCCATAGCCTTTTTTCCTAGTTGTAACAGCAAATATACTTAAAAGTAGTTATTACCTCAGTTACTCAGTAGATAACTTTACTCTCATGTTTTACTAAGAAAATTTAATTTTGTTAAAAATTTTCTCCGAATCTTTAGGTATCTTAGAATGAAAACTCCTAAAAATTCCTTGATTGAAATCAAGTATCGAAAGTCATAGAAAAATCAGAACCTTTTGCAGAAGTTTGCAATATCAGGATATTTTTCGCAAGAAAAGATAAGACACCGGTGAGGAGCAACCCCTAAACTCAATCTCAACTCACTCTCATGCGCCCTTTGGAAGAGTAGCGATGAGATTAGCAAGTTTAGCCGCTATCCGCCCTATCTCAATTTTCTTCATGCACTTTTGACGAATAACAAGGTATCAAAATGCTTACAGTGTCCAAAAACAAACCTGTCTTTGCACAACTGGATATCTTCCCCATTGAACCTTAACAACAGCAGCTATTGGTAGACAGCCTGATTGATTATGTCAACGGCAATCCTACCCACTGCTGCTTTTTTCCATTACCTCAGAACCTTCAGCAAAACCTTTGAGCAGAGGAGTTGAGCAACTGATGCAAGTCCAAACTAGCAACACGAATCTCCCCATTTTGATTTTGGGTGGCGGCTTTACTGGATTGTTCACAGCACTGTACTTGAGGCATTTACAATGCTCTTGTCCTGTCATCTTGGTAGACCAATCATGGCGCTTCGTTTTCAAACCCCTGCTTTATGAACTTCTCAGCAGCGAAATCAATCTAGAGTTGGTTTTGCCCCGCTACGATGAGTTACTCCACAAAAGCGGTATCACGTTCCTTCTAGATACCGTTCAAGCGATTGATTTACAACAGCGACAGGTCAGGTTCAACTCTGGTTTAAGTTACAATTACCGCTATCTTGTCTTAGCGTTGGGCAGTACTACAGGCTATTTTGGGACTCCAGGCGCAAAAGAATATTCCTTACCGTTTCGTACTGATCAAGATGTCTTTGCCTTAGGTAAACATTTACGAAGCTGTCTTCAACGGGCAAGCCAAACTGAAGACCCAGAACAGCGCCGCAAGCTACTTACTATCGCCATCATTGGTGCAGGTCCTGCTGGTGTTGAGCTTGCTGCAACTTTGGCAGATTTGTTGCCTACTTGGTACACGCCTTTCGGCGGTAATGCTCAGGATATTCGCATCGTTATTCTACAACGCGGGACTGAGATTCTTAAAGACGCTGTCAACGAACGTCTGCGCAAAACGGCACACTCAGCACTAAGTCGGCGGACTGCGCATGTTGAGTTATTATTGGGCGCTGGAGTCCGTGGAGTTCAGCCCGATGCAGTGGAATTTGAGCAAAATGGACAAACTCATGTACTGGAAACTGCCACAATTGTTTGGACAGCTGGCACAGCAACTCATCCTTTAATTGAAGCATTACCTATTGCAGCTGAGCATCGAGACAAGCGAGGTCGCCTCATAGTACACTCAACTCTGCAACTGCCAGATTTCCCAGAAGTCTTTGCTGGGGGAGATTGTTCTATAGATCCCCAAAACCCCCAGCCTGCTACGGCTCAAGTTGCTTATCAGCAGGGAAGAGCGATCGCCCACAACATCAAAGCTTTGCTTGAAGGTAAACAACCTCTTCCCGCCCAGGTGCATTTACGTGGAACACTGCTCAAGTTGGGTTTGGACGAGAGTGCTGCTGAAATCTTTGATCGCTTTGAGGTGAAAGGCAAACTCGGTCATCTGATTCGTCAAGGCGCTTATTTAGAGTTACTCCCTACGCCAGGACGTAATTTTGTCGCCGGAACAGAATGGCTCACAGAAGAGATGTTTCGACAGATTGCGGGGTAATCCTTTAAGCATTTAAGTTGACCAGAATACTAACAGAAACAATGAAAGCAGTTCGTATTCACTCCTACGGTGAACCAGACGTTCTCCTAGACGAAGATGCAGTACGACCCAATATTGCAGCAGATGAAGTTCTCATCCGCGTTCAGGCTGCTGCTGTCAACCCACTCGATTGCAAAATTCGAGCAGGTTATCTTAAAGGAGTCATGCCTCACAAACTGCCTCTCATCTTAGGCTGGGATGTGGCGGGTGAGATTGTTGAGGTTGGCTCACAAGTTTCTAATTTCCACATTGCTGATGCAGTCTACGCATTGGCAGACATGATGCGAGATGGTGCCTACGCTGAATTTATCGCTGTTCGTGCAGCAGATGTTGCCCCCAAACCAACTTCCCTCGATCCGGTGCAAGCAGCATGCGTTCCCATGACTGGACTAACGGCCTGGCAAGCGCTGTTTCACACGGGTAAACTGTCTCCTGGGCAGACTGCACTGATTCACGGTGCAGCAGGCGGTGTTGGTTCTTTTGCGGTACAGTTTGCCAAATTGCAAGGGGCGCAGGTGATTGGAACCGCCTCAGCTAAAGATAGAGATTACCTACTTAAGCTAGGGGTTGATCAAGTCATTGACTACAAAGCTACTCCGTTTGAGGATCTGATTGAGGAGATTGACTTTGTTCTAGACACTATAGGTAACGATGTACAGGAACGCTCTTTGGAAGTGATGAAGGAGAAAGCCACTTTGGTATCAACAATTAGCCCTCCATCACGAGACGCCACAGCATTCTACGGGGTTCAGGGCAAAATGGTGATGGTTCACCCCAGTGGAACTCATCTCAGTGAAATTGGCAGTCTGATTGATTCTGGGCGGGTAAAAGCACGAGTTGGAACTGTTCTACCGCTTACGCAAGCCCGCAGGGCACACGAACTGATTCAAAGCGGCACCCACGGCAAAATCGTGTTGCAAGTAGACAATGAGTGTTAATTAGATATTGTTATGTTACAAAATTCAATTTATTTCTGTATATATTCACTAATACACTTTAATTGACAAACAGAACAATACGGGAATGGGTAACAAGTAATTGGTAGGGGGAAGACCCATTACCGATTACCTATTACCCATTTCCTAAAAACTTATTACAACTGACTTATGTTACAAAGTTTACATCTGCCAACAACTTACAAATCAGGAGGCAAAATCACGTTATCAATCACATGAATAATGCCATTGCTGGCTTTGATGTCAGGCTGAACTACCTTAGCATCATTCACTGTTACCCCAGCGCTCGGATCAACCTTGACGTTAATCGGACCACCTTCAATGCTTTTGACTTCTCCAGATTTCAAATCACCGGACGATACTGAACCTTTCACCACATGATATTGCAAAATCTTCACCAGGACTTCTTTATTTTCTGGCTTTAACAAATCTTGTACCGCATCTTGTGGCAGTTTGGCAAATGCTGCATCAGTAGGTGCGAAGACTGTGAAAGGACCTTTACCTTGCAAGGTTTCTGCTAGTCCAGCTGCCCTTAAAGCTTTGGTTAGAAACGTAAAGGAGCCGTTGGACTCTGCAACTGCTACCAAATTTTTGCTGCCTGTATCTGCTCCAGGTGCACCAGGCGTGGTGGGTGTACTTGGTGTTGTGGGTGTACCTGGTGTTGTAGGTACTTCTGTTCCAGGCGGCGTGGGTGTGCTTCCAGGGGGAGATGTGGGAGGTGTAGAAGGACTCGTCGTCCCAGCTCCACCAGGACAAGCAGCACGGTTATAAGGACACTCCTGTAAAATACTAGGACTGGGGTTTACTCCTCGTCGTCCTTGTGCCACTGTTGTGTTTTTAGCTGGGTTTTTTTTGGATGTAGCTTGTAGTACAGGTTCACTAGGTGTAGAATAACCTGCATTTACTAATAGGCGTTGAGCATCACTATACGCTGCTTCCTTGAAAATACCAGGATTAGAATTTAATATCTCGCTTGCTCCAGTAGGTAGACCCATAAGGAGACTAATGCCCGTTACTCCTACTATGCCAGCCAACTTGGTCAGCAAATTGCTGTGTTCAACCTTCATAAACTTTGTTTGGCTTTAATTTCCACACATTACCATAATGATTTATATCATCTTGGTAGACAGAAAATCTAACTAAAGAAGTAAGATTTTTTGTCACAAATAAGCCATAAATTATTATGGAAAAATTTGAACATTTTCCTATTGATGAGTTTATAGCCGTTCAAGGCATGAATGAAGTGGATCTAGGGCAAATAAAATTCCTCAACTCATCAGCTAGGTAATGAAAATGAATTCTGTGTTCTCTTGTTCTTTCAAAACGTATTCTATGAAATTGAAAATCGCTATAATTTCCCACCCGCATCAAAGTCTATATCAAATATAGTTGAATGGAAAAAACATTTATAGACTATTGAATTACTTATTGCGTTCCCTGAAAATGAAAATCCCGGCATAATTGCATAATTCCAGCCAAAAGAAAAAGGAATAAGCGCAAGTGAATATATTGAGCAATTGATTAGAAAACATATGAGCAGCACCGCGCATGTGCTACGCATTCACTCGTGGTGCGCTCTCCGACAAAGAAGCCAGTGCAGGCGAGTTGCGTCCCACACGCTCGTTGGAGTGCGCTTTCTGCTTTCATCATTGTAAAATTTATAAGGGAACCACCTACAGGAACTGAAGAATGCTGGAATTATACCAGTTTGAATTATCTCAATACTCAGAAAAAGTGCGTCTGATCCTTGATTATAAAGGGCTGGAGTACCGCAAAATCGAGGTGACGCCAGGGATTGGACAGGTAGAACTATTCCGGTTGACTGGTCAGCGTCAAGTACCAGTTTTGAAGGACGGTAGTAGATATATAGCGGATTCAACGGAGATAGCCAAGTATTTAGACTCACAGTATCCAGAACGCCCTTTGATACCAACCGATCCAAAGAAGCGGGGTGTATGTTTATTAATAGAAGAATGGGCGGATGAATCAATTGGCATTAAAGGTCGCAAAGCACTGTTTTCTGCCATTAGTCAAAACCAGAATTTTCGCAAGTCCTTACTCCCAAGCAACACACCAGATGTGCTCAAAAATCTGGTAGAAGGAGTACCCAGCGACGTACTGACAGTTTTGGGTTTAGGGGTGGGTTATAGCCCAGATGCGATACGTAGCGCGATCGCCGACTTGAAACAAGACTTGGAAGCGCTCGTGTTATTGTTGGCGGATAGTCCTTATTTAGTAGGAGATGAACCGACCTTAGCTGACTTTACCGTGGCGGGTATGTCGATATTGTTGAAGTTCCCGGATGGTCCCTATCTAAATTTACCAGAAACCATCAGAGGCAAAGGAGTCCCCGTATTGGCTGAAAATCCAGCTTACCAACCGTTCTTTGCTTGGCGCGATCGCCTCTACGCGCAATATCGCAAACCACTCATAGGTGGTACCACCACAGCAAGTCCAAATGCGCCTACTTCAATTCAAATTGAGTAATGAGTCAATAGTCATTAGTCATTAGTTATTGGTTCTTAACAAATGACAAATGACAAAACTTTTGTCGCCAATTTTGTCTTGTACAATTACAATGCAACATATGAGAAAGCTCATCACTATGTGATTAATGAAATGAATTTGGACGCTCCATTAGGTTCGGTTATACAAGGCTCTCTCACAGGGGGATTAGAAGTTAGATTGCACCCCGATGTTTCGGTAGAAGATATGCGGGTGGGTAAGTTTTTAGTTGTCCAAGGGGTGCGATCGCGTTTTTTCTGCATGCTCACAGACGTAGCGTTGGGAATTGCCAACCAAAGAATTATTGCTAATCCTCCTAATTGGGAAGACACTTTTTTGCGAGAGATTTTAGCAGGAGGCGGGACATACGGTACCATCAACCTCGCGCCTATGTTGATGTTTACCCCGGAATCTCAAGAATCTTTTTCACCAACAAACGGCAAATCTGCAAATCCCTTTGTTCCATCGACGACAGGTTTGGCATCATTTCAGCCGCAAACCAGCACGACAATGGAACTGCTCCCAGTGAAAACGATTCCCAGCCACTTTAGCCAAGTTTATGAAGCATCCGTTGAAGATTTTCGTAGAGTCTTTGGTTGGGAAGACGATCCTCAAAGGAAAAATTTTTCCATTGGTCAACCACTGGATATGGAGGTACCAGTTTGCCTCGATTTAAACCGCTTTGTAGAAAGAAGCAACGGCGTTTTTGGGAAATCAGGAACTGGCAAATCGTTTTTAACAAGGTTACTCTTAGCTGGGACAATCCGCAAAAATGCTGCGGTAAATTTGATTTTTGATATGCACTCAGAATATGGCTGGGAAGCTGTTTCAGAAGGCAAACAATTTAGCACTGTTAAAGGTTTAAAACAGCTCTTTCCTAGTCTTGTTGAAGTCTACACTCTCGATCCCGAATCCACCAAGCGCCGAGGCGTTTCTCACGCTCAAGAACTCTACTTAAGTTACGACCAAATTGAAGTAGAAGATATTAAGTTATGTAGTCGAGATTTAGGACTTTCGGAAGCGAGTTTGGATAACGCCAATATTTTGTTCGCTGAGTTTGGCAAGTCTTGGATTCTCCAACTCATAAATATGACCAACGAGGAAATCAAGCTCTTTTGTGAAGAGAAGCGAGGACACCAAGGTTCGATTACAGCACTGCAGCGCAAACTCCTGCGATTGGAGAATTTAAAGTATATGCGTGCGGCGTGTCCCCAAAATTACGTCAATCAAATGTTGCGTTCCCTAGAAGCTGGGAAGAATATTGTTGTAGAGTTTGGCTCTCAATCGAATATGCTTTCTTATATGTTGGTGACCAACATGATTACCCGGCGGATTCACCAACACTATGTCAGTAAGGCAGAAAAGTTTTTACAAACAAAAAATCCGAACGATAAACCAACGCAACTGATGATTACGATTGAGGAGGCGCACCGTTTCCTCGACCCAGCGACGGTACAAAGTACAATCTTTGGTACTATTGCCCGGGAGATGCGGAAATATTTCGTAACGCTCTTGGTAGTTGATCAACGTCCATCAGGGATAGATAATGAAGTTATGTCCCAGATTGGCACTCGCATCACCGCCTTACTCAACGATGAAAAAGACATTGAAGCGATTTTTACAGGGGTGTCTGGTGGAGGTGCCTTACGGTCTGTGTTGGCAAAATTGGACTCTAAGCAACAAGCCTTGATTTTAGGTCACGCCGTTCCCATGCCGGTGGTTGTGCGTACCCGTCCCTACGATATCAAATTCTACGAAGAAATTGGCGAAACTGCTTGGGACGAAAAACCAGATGAAGAAGTCTTCGCTGCTGCTGAACTAGCTAAAGCGGATCTCGGGTTTTAGAAATTTTCGATTTGAAATTTGACAATTGGTAGTCGCTAAGTACAGTATTTCATGAATTCGTAATGTTTTGAAACGCAGAGGAGCGCTGAGGTAAACGCAAAGGAGCGCTGAGTCTCGGTTTAAGTTTTCGCGATGGCAATTATGTAGTAAGGAACATTTGGGCTGTTTAAGAGGATGTTTGAAAAGCTTATTTTTATGTATCCAGGCGATTAGAAATCGCGGCTATACAGACAAAACCTGCCTCCGCATTTGCTCAAAAAAGGTGAAAATATATTTTTTCAACGCAAAATAGGAGACACATTTGGCTTTCAAAAAGTGTTTGGTTTTCGCGCAGGTGTTGCGATCCTCCAAGAGGAACTTCAAAGTGCGATCGCTACCTTAGGTGGACAACCAACCAGTAACTTATCCATCATTCTCCAGAAAGATATAAAGATAGGCAGTCGAACTTTTCCAAAAGGACTTGTCTTTAATACTGGTTTGGATGTGGAAAAGGGCGGAACTTTTCCATTAGGATTGAACGCCAAAGCAACCCAGCTCGCGCCCAGTCCCGCCTCGCCCTGAACAAGTTACTGGTACCACCTAAGATTTATACCTTCAACACTCCTGTTCCCATTCCTCCTAACTCTGAGACTTTGGACGTGCCAACACAAGGGATTAGTGACACCCCAAGAGTGACTACGACTTGATTGCTGTGAGACAAACTGGCTTTGAGTCTGCGGGATACCCGTTTCTGGGATAATAACTATCTAGATATTTTCATCTATAACGAGAAAGATGTTATAATCGTAGATAGTTCCTTCCTGCGGATTCTCGGGGGCGTAGTATTGCAACGGGAAGGTTTCGGGCAAAACTTGCTCAAGCAAGTAGACGAGTTCTTTGCCACTGGTCCTGCGGCGCTATCAGCAAACGAAATTCAACTGCGGCGCACTTAGTGCTACAAGATGTTAAAGCGCATCTCCCAACGAGACATTGAAGCTGATTACCGTCGTGTGTGGCTGCTATATACGGTGCTTGAAGACTATTTTGCCTTACGTCAGAAGTGGTATCTCGGTTCAAAGGAGAGTTGGAACTGGCTCAAAACTTACGAAAGAGATAGTTACATGGCTTTTGAAGTGGCTCTCAAGCCTGGAGCGCCCTTTTCGGCTATTGAGTCTTTGGTGAAAAAAGTGATAGCTCTAAACCCAGGTTAAGGGAGAAAACATCTCAACTACCAATTCTCAATTTCCAATTCCCGATTTCTAGATTTCGTGACATCCCTCCATGATGAGAACCATTTCAGTTCGGTTATCCGGCTATGGATGGAGGAATGATTACGGGATTTTAGAGTCACTATAGATAGTGTAACTTTTCAAAATGAGTATTAGACTATTCGTACAATAAGATTGATTTGCATTATAATAGAAAGATTTAACTAAAGTACTTTACGATTAACATGATATATCGTACTATAGAAGATCTAGAAGTCATACTGACTTCGGATTATGATTCTCGCCATCAGGGATTTTAAGGATTAAAAGAATTATTGAAGACAAACCAGTATGGTTATAAACGATTTCAAAATTTAGGGAAGGTAGGGGAACCTATCGAAAAGAGTAACCGTCTTGACAAATTCTGTAGAAATCAATTTTCTCCTGATAGTTCCCCTGGATGCGTATTACGTGTACTAACTTTCCCAATCCGCCCTAGTTATTAAGTATTAATTTTTGTTTACGGAGTAGAGGAAAACGCACCAATGCCTACTGTTGACACCCAAACCGAAAACCTTAACGCCAAATTCACGGCTGATATGGTGCGAACCTATCTGCGCGAGATTGGTCGTGTACCGCTGCTAACCCGTGAGCAAGAGATTGTCTTTGGGAAGCAGGTACAACAAATGATGACGCTCCTGGATGCTAAGGAGGCTTTGACGAAGAAATTGCGCCAGGAACCTAGCTTAGAAGAATGGGCTGCTCATGTTCGCAAATCTGAGACTGAGGTCAAACAGATAGTACACCAAGGCAAGCGGGCAAAGCAGAAGATGATTGAAGCGAATTTGCGCTTAGTTGTTGCCATTGCCAAGAAGTACCAGAAGCGGAACATGGAGTTTCTGGATCTGATCCAGGAAGGAACACTAGGATTAGAGCGGGGTGTGGAGAAATTTGACCCAACGCGTGGTTATAAGTTCTCAACCTACGCTTACTGGTGGATTCGTCAAGCGATTACACGGGCGATCGCTCAGCAAGGTCGTACAATTCGTTTACCGATCCACATTACCGAAAAGCTGAACAAAATCAAAAAAGTGCAGCGTGAACTGGCTCAGAAGTTGGGGCGATCGCCAACTCCTGCGGAAATTGGCAAAGAACTTGAGTTAGAACCAGCCCAGATCCGCGAGTACCTGAACATGGCGCGTCAGCCAGTATCTTTGGATGTAAAAGTTGGCGATAACCAAGATACCGAACTGCAAGAAATGCTCGAAGATGAAGGACCATCACCAGAGTATTACACCACCCAGGAATTCTTGCGCCAAGACTTAAACAATATGCTGGCAGAACTCACCCCGCAACAGCGAGAAGTTTTAGCCCTCCGCTTTGGTTTACTGGATGGAAACGAAATGTCTTTGGCGAAAGTTGGCGAACGGTTGAACCTCAGCCGCGAACGCGTCCGTCAGTTAGAGCATCAAGCCCTTGCTCATCTGCGTCGTCGTCGTGCCAATGTTAAAGAATACGTTGCTAGCTAATCGAAAGACGTAGCATTGCTACCTCTTGAATGAATCATGGCAACGCGCCTCCTGAATTCAGGGGGCGATTTTTTTATGAGGAGAACACAGAACACAGAACTCAGAACACAGAACTTAACAATGACCTCCACAGATGAATCCACTTGCTGTGTGAGCTTATATCAAGCCTGGTACAGTGGGACGCTCGTTAAGTCTGAACTTAAGACAAGAGAATTTTTGAGGGTTATCTTTAAAAATTCCCAAGTTCTTCACAATTGCAGCTTAAAGTTAAACCAGCTGAGTATTGAAGTGCTTTCTTGGTCATGCGTTACCATTTTCCCCTACTTCCCTATATTCACGTGATCTTTGCCAAAATTTCTGGACGAAATCCGGAATGAACAGAATTGCTTGTGTAGTTTAGCTTGTTCATACATTAGAGAGATGACTCTAGGAAAAAGGTGTCAATTGTTTTTGAAATTAAATAATGAAAAAGAAAAATACTAAAAATTAGATTTTCATTTTTTATTTTTCATTTTTCCAAACAATCATCCTATGGGGTGAACCTAATGGGTGAAGCGCGAATAGACCGAATAATGGTAGGTTAAGATCATCGCCGAAAATTCAATGAAAAATTTATTTGTTGGCAAAGATTTCTCCAGACAATATAAATCAAACCATTGACGGAGCCTTTATATATCAATACTTCAGTAAGTTGTAAGTAAGTTGTAGAAAACCCAGATAATTTTTTTACAGGAGTAGTAGGGTGGCTAACAACATCAAAAAGTTTGTTTCCTCAAGTTTATTAGGAATCCCCTTTGTAGGCGGACTTCTCATCCTTGGTTTTGTTGCTAATTTTCCGAAACCAGTACTCAGTAACCAAACTGCATACGTTGATCCATCCACGGTGTCCTCTACAGATTCTCAGTTACCAACTTACACTTGGTTGCAAAGTCATCCTTCGCCTGCTTCAGAATTCAGTGGGGACAAGCAAGCCCGTTTGCGCAAAGCACTGACAAAATCAGTGAGTGTTCTAGGTCATGTCACTCAACCAAATATCACTCAACCAAATAATTTAGAAATGGTCTCTACAACAACCACAGCAAAGGTTGTAGAACCCCAAACATCTGCCAAAAAAGCCACAGCTGCGGCTACAGGAGCTAAATTTCCCCAACAAGATGGTGTTTACCTTTATGGTCAATCGCCAAAATCAGGTGAACTCGGGCAGGGCTATATCATATTTGAGAAACGGCAGAGCAAAGTGATTGGTGCGCTCTATATGCCAAGCTCTGAGTTTAGTTGTTTTAATGGGACACTCCAGTCTTCAGGACAGTTGGCAATGACGGTAACAGGTTATCCTGGTGATAAAAGCCCTACTCAGGTAGCGACAAACAATACATTGCCTCGGGTTATGGATGATGAGTCCAGTAATTATGCCCACTCTGTCACGCTGCAAGATTATTATCCGGTCAATGGAATCGCTAGCAGCGATCGCCAAGTTTTACAAATGTGTCAAAGCGGTATCAGTCAGTAGGAAATCAAAAATAACCGACAATTTGCAATACACAAATTGACACGTTTGTCAATATTCAATTCCTGGTTGCGCCTTAATGCCTTGATCGCGGAACGGATGCTTAATGAGAGACATTTCTGTCACCAAGTCGGCTTGTTCAATCAATGCCGTGGGAGCACCTCTGCCCGTGAGAATAACATGATTGTCAGGTGGCTTTTGAGCCAACCCGGCTAAAACTTCTTCAACTCCTAAATAACCAAGTTTAAGAGCTATATTAATTTCATCCAACAGCACCAGCTTGAAATCTGGGTTGCGGATATATTCTAATCCTTTTTGCCAAGCTTCGACAGCTTTTTCAATATCGCGATCGCGGTCTTGGGTTTCCCAAGTGAAGCCTTCGCCCATAGCATGAAATTCTAATAAATCATCTTGCCAAATACTGAAAACTCTTTTTTCCGCAGGTTCCCAAGCTCCTTTGATAAATTGAATAATCGCGACTTTATAACCATGACCAAGCGCACGCAACACCATTCCTAGCGCCGCCGTGGTTTTTCCCTTGCCATTACCAGTATTTACGATAATTAACCCTTTTTCAGTAGAGGCATTAGTAACTCGCACCTCCTGCACTTGTTTGCGTCGCTCCATCTTTTTGCGGTACTGTTCTGACGTCAGGGAGGAATTCTCCCCAACAGCTACATCACTAGTGGTTGCCCAAGTTTCATCGGTTTGCATGGCGCTGGCATTGAATTCAGTGTCATTACTACTAGGATGAACCAAAACAGTCAATTTGAAGCAAGCGAACTCAATTGCGCGAAACAGAATTTCTGTTATTCAAGGCGATATGACTTAGCTACAGGTAGATGCTATTGTGAACAATCGCTACAGGAAAAACTAAACTAAACAGTTTAGTTTAGTTTACATTTGATTGCAGCTTCCGTTACACTACCCAAGGCATTCCCTTAAATTCACTGATAGAAATGTTAATTATATAACAAAAAAATCTCAAAATTTGGTACTATGACCAGTGAAAAATTTGTCACACAGCAACCTCAGTAGTATCAGAAAAAATATATATAAAAAATTTTGATAAACAACGTCAGGTGCTGAAAAAGCACGAATTGAAGGGAATATCAAATTTTTATGAAATTAAGTGTGATCGTACCCTGTTTCAATGCTGCGGATACCATCGCTTTTCAATTGGAGGCGTTGGCTAAGCAGCAATGCTCCGATCCATGGGAGATTGTTGTTGCCGACAACGGCTCAACTGATGACACAGTGGCGATCATCAAACAATATCAGCACCGCATACCTCATCTTCGTTTTGTCGAAGCATCTGCTCGCAGAGGTTCTGCCCACGCGCGCAACGTTGGTGCAAATGTTGCCAAGGGTGTTGCCTTTGCATTCTGCGATGCTGACGACGAAGTTGCCCCAGGATGGGTAGCAGCTATGATTGAAGCACTCTCCAAACACGACTTAGTTGCAGGTTGCAACGAGTACTCGAAACTGAATCAACCGTGGGTCATTGAGTGCTGTGCATACGCAGAGGGCAATGGAGTTAACAAACATCCATATTTTCCATATGCAGGTGCCAGTAATCTTGGTGTCAAGCGTTCAGTCCATGAAATGGTCGGTGGTTTCGATGAAACAATGCTCTCACTCCAAGACGTTGACTACTGCTGGAGGATTCAAGAGGCAGGGAAAACACTTGACTCTGCAAAAGATGCACTCGTTCATTTCCGGTTTCGCAACACCATTGAAGGTTTGTACCGTCGATCTTGGAAATTAGCTTGTTACGACGTTTTGCTACATAAAAAGCATCAACAAGTGGGTATGCCTAAGTTGATCAAATGGCAGGGGTTTGTCAAAGACGCAGTCATTCTTGCTTTGAAATTTATGCTGAGAGTTCGTGATAGAGAAAGTTTAGTGAGGTGGTTATTAAATTTTGCCTGGTTTGCAGGACATTTGCACGGTTGCATAAAGTATAAGTATCTTCCCTAATCAACCTACCATCTCTGGTCTAGGAGATATGATCAACCAAAACACTTAAGAATGCAACGACGGCTGATTTATGGAAAATAGAGCTTCCGTTATCCAAGACGATATTACTCAACTACAGGTAGATGCTATTGTGAATGCTGCCAACAGCACCCTGTTAGGAGGAGGCGGTGTAGATGGCGCGATACATCGTGCCGCCGGACCAGAACTTTTGGAAGAGTGTCGCAAGTTACACGGATGCGATACTGGGCAAGCAAAGATAACTTTTGGTTATAAACTTCCGGCAAAGTGGGTCATTCACACCGTTGGTCCTGTATGGGAAGGTGGGAATTCTGGTGAAGATGAGCTATTGGCACAGTGTTATCGCAACAGTCTAGCGTTAGCAGTGCAAAATGGCATAAAAACCATTGCTTTTCCAGCCATTAGCACAGGCGCTTATGGTTTTCCGCTTCACCGGGCTACTAAAATTGCTGTTAGTGAAGTTAATAAGTTTTTACAGAGCAATGATTCCCTAGAACAAGCCATTTTCGTTTGTTTTGGGCAAAACGCTTACAATTGCTACTTGCAGGTGATGCAAGAAATCACTCAAAGGTAGATACGATTGTATCCTGTCTGTTTATTCAGATTTGACATCTAGTCGTCCATAGAATACAAGTCTGGGGCTAACTAGAAAGTGATGCTCTCAGCGCTCACTGCAAGCAGTGACGGATGTCTAGTAAACTTATCAGTTATTTCTTTGGGGGCTACCAAAAAATGTCAAAACAGCTGGGTAAAAAAATCTCACCTGCACCGATGCCAACTGATATCGGCGTCGTCGATTTGATTGATAATTACTTCACCGCCTACAATTCAGCACGGTTACGGGAGATATGTCATCTCCTTAGTCGAGATGTCTTTAAGGAAGGCGTGACGGTAGGAGTCAGCCTTTCTGGTGCGATGACACCAGCAGGATACGGAGTTTCTGCACTGGCACCGTTAATCCGCAACGGATTTATTGACTGGATCATCAGCACTGGTGCTAACCTTTACCATGATATGCACTATGGGCTAGGTTTTGAACTGTTCGCTGGCAATCCGTTTTTGGATGATGTGAAGCTCCGCCAGCAAAGTACTATCCGTATTTATGACATTATCTTTGGCTATGATGTGCTGTTGGAAACAGATGCTTTCATCCGTAAAGTTTTGCAAGCAGAACCATTCCAAAAACGGATGGGAACTGCGGAATTTCATCATCTACTAGGCAAGTATGTCCGGGAAGTAGAAAAGCAACTGGGGGTTAAGCATTCCTGCCTGATCGCTACGGCTTATGAGTGTGGAGTCCCGATTTATACATCATCGCCGGGTGATAGTTCCATTGGTATGAACGTTGCCGCATTGTCGTTGGAAGGTTCCAAGCTAATCTTAGACCCTTCGATAGATGTCAACGAGACGGCAGCTATTGCCTACTCTGCGCGGGAGACAGGAGGCAAGAGTGCAGCTGTTATTATTGGTGGTGGCAGTCCGAAAAACTTTTTGCTACAAACACAACCGCAAATTCATGAAGTTTTGGGACTAGAAGAACGAGGACACGATTACTTTGTCCAGTTCACCGATGCCCGTCCAGATACTGGAGGGTTATCTGGAGCAACACCCTCGGAAGCTGTAAGTTGGGGTAAGATTGACCCAGATGAGTTACCCAGCACCATCGTTTGTTATACTGATAGCACAATTGCACTGCCGTTAGTCACAGCTTACGTTTTAAACCAAAGTCAGCCTCGTTCTTTGAAGCGGCTGTATGACAAGCGCGAACAGATGCTAGAAAAGCTGCGGACAGATTATTTAGCAGCTAAAACCCAATCAGTAGATGAAATACCAGCTGCTGTGACTGATGGCGGTTCTCCCCAAGAAGTCGCAACTTATCCTGTAGGCAGGTTGATTCCTAATACCGGAGGTGGGGAGTAGGGGAAGATGAGGGAGATAAGGGAGATAAGGGAGCAATATTCTCCTCATCACTTGCGACTGACTAACACATAAGTCGTCATCTTCCCTTTGCCTTTGATTTCGATTTCACCACGTTTTTCAAATAGGAATTCATCACGTAAACATTTGTAGGTAATTTCTGTGACTTGAATTTTGCCAGCCAAGCCCTGAGATTGCATACAGCTGGCAATTTTTACTGTGTCTCCCCAGAGGTCGTAGGTAAACTTTTTCATGCTAATGGCTTCCGCCGCCACCGGACCGCTATGAATGCCGATACGGATGCTAAAGTTTTTGTTATTTTCAGTATTGAACTGGGCGATCGCTGTTTGCATATCTAACGCCATCTGGGCGATCGCAAAGGTGCCAGTGTCCTCAAGGGCGATCGCTTGGGCGTGGTTTGGGTATCCCCTAGGCAGACCACCAACTACCATATAAGCATCACCGGTAGTCTTAATCTTCTCCAAACCATATCGCTCGGTAAGTTGGTCGAAAACTGAAAAAATTTTGTTGAGTATGTTGACTAATTGAACCGCTGTTATTTGAGAGGCGATTTCAGTAAGACCTACAATATCTGCAAACAGAACTGTGACATTAGCAAAGTCTTCTGCAATTGTACCTGCTTCTTCTTTCTGGCGGTTGAAGATTGCTTCTGGTAAAATATCCAACAAAACGCGTTCGGTTTCTTGCTGTTGATGGCGTAGTGCTTCCTCTGCTACAATGGAGTCAGTGATGTTACGAAAAATGCCGCGAGTGGCAACTGGTTTTCCTTCTACAAATTTACAATTAATATTCCCTTCGACAAAGATTTTTTGACCATCTTTAGAAACGAATACAGTTGTCAGTTGTTCGAGTTTTTCCCCTGACATCACGCGACAAAATAGTTCCCGAGATTCTTCTTGAAAATCGGGATGGATGATGTCAAACAAATTTATCTTGTGAATTTCAGCTTGAGTATATCCTAAAGTTTTAAGCCACGCTCGATTAACATATTCCAAACGACCATAGGGAGTCACAGACTGAATCAAGTCGTTAGCGTTTTCAAACAAATCTCGATACCGTTCTTCGCTTTCCAGTAGCGCTGACTCTGCTTGTTTGCGTTTGATAAATTGAGCAATTTGGCTACCTATAGAAACCATCATTTGCAGCAGGTCTGCATCTTTTGATTGTACATCCCGGCTCAAGAAAATCATCACGCCTAACATTTCATTGTCAGCCAAGATGGGAAAGCCAAATGCTGTATGCAATCCCGCTTCAACAGCGGCTTGCGATCGCCTCTCTGAGGCGGCTTCGTTGAAGCATCGCCCGTCAGCGCCCTGTTCCTTGCCCAATCGCTCAATATTAGTATGATTAGTATGATGTGATATATGACTCATCCAAACGGGCGATCGCGTCACCCAAATTTGACCAGGTAACCCTACACTAGGGGTATAAGTCGTTTGCCAAGTGATTGCTTTGAACTCTTGCGCAGCAAGTGTTCGACTCGACCAAATTTCCACACACCTGAGAACTGGATTGACACTGCATCGCTGCACCGATGCTTCTATATATTGATTTGATGTCCAAAGTTCTCCTAAATCCCATGCCAGGTTTTCACAAATTGCTTGTATAATCTTCGGAATCGCCTGCTTAACACTTTGAGACTTTGATAAGATACGGGTTATAGCATATTGTGCATTGTTACGTTGTTGTCTGCGCTGTCTGGCGGTAATATCTCGACCAATGTATACAATATCTTCTAACCCATCTATTTTTTTCTTAATAACTAAACAAGAAAAAGCAATCAGTATTTTTTCTTTTGTTTTCTTGCAACAAACAATTTCTCTCTTTTGAAAACTTTTTTTATATAAAGAAACCTGTTGGAAAGCTGGTTCCCAAATTTTATTCTGTTCAAATATTAAATCAATCGGTTGATTTATTAATTCTTCTTCACTATAACCAAATAATTCTAATGCTGCAGTATTGACTTTCTTTATTTCGCCTAACTTAGTCGTTATTAGTAAGGCATCTGCCATTGAGCTAATAACTTTTTCGATGTAGTTTTTATATGCTGCTAAAACACTATATAGTAACTTCGCATCATTTATTCTCTGAGATAATCTTTGCTTTAAAATCATCTTTTTTGCTACATTCTCAAAAATAACCATTCATCTCTTGTCAGATTTTTCCCCTGAAGTCTTTAATAATATAGATAAAAATATAAATAGCATTGGTTTCCAGAATCTCGTCCAATTGCTTTGAATCTAAATATTTGTTGCTCTCCTTTATAGATTTAAGGATATCTTCAATTCCTATAAATTCAGGAAAACTTAGGTTTAACTCTTTCGCCCCTGCTCGTCTGCCCCCTGCTCTCCTGGCTCTTCGGTCAATAATTACCTATTGGCAAACGATGAATTAGATTGGTGTTGATGACTCTAAATTCAGAACATCTGCGATTTTTCAGAACTCGTGAACATGATTTTAGGGTTTGACTGCTGTTATCGACAATTTGTACCACTAAATATATATTCACTCATAAATGTTTATTTAAAAATATCTCTTGTGAAGGATTTACCTTTTTCAAAAATCACTATAATTACCTGTCTCAGGGTTTCACGAAAATTACTCAAACACGACCGCCGCTACATTAATCCTCTCCAAAACAGGACTTCCTTGGCTTTAAAGGCGGGTTTTTCTGTCAATAAGGACTATTGAAGAAGAACACATAGGTCAGAACGCAGAACTCAGAATCAATTGAATCGGTGCAGCACCTAACCAATTGTAGACACCGTGTTAACTGTCGTTATTTAAACCCCTTTCTGGAGTCACCCAGTCGTACAGAAGTTCATTCTGACTTCTGACTCCTGAGTTCTGAGTTCTTTTTGTTAATTAAGAATTACTGCCTTTTTTGCCCCCATCACAGATATCTGTGGGTGCCGTAATTGTACTTGTGGGGGATGTTGTCCTGTTTTGTCATGGTTTACCGCAACCAAGCTCCCAGGGGGTTTTCTATGAGTAGATAGGTCAGTTGCAGGTCAAGAGTGAGCTTTCCTCAGTCCAGGGGTTTCTTGGGCAGAAAATCTGATGGAGAACCCGGAGTCAAGACCATTTGGAGAGGTTTACGACGATTACATGATATCGCCTTAACCTGGAAACTACTCGAGTGTGATTCCCCATCAGCTTTTAGTGTTAACGTTAGCGTAAGCACAAAGCGTGCCGTATCTCCTCCGGAGACGCTTCGCGTTAGCCGTAAGGCGTGCGCTTTGCGCATACGGCGGTAGCCGTGGCCGTACCCACTAGGCATCGCGCAGCGTGTCGCGATCGCGACTTAGCTCGTTGCTTTAGGAGGCGAGCCTGTGACAATCTCCCCTTAAACACGTTTTTGCTTTTCTGTCAAGGCGTTTAATTTTACCAATATCGACTATTATTGTGTTGTCAAACTTACAGCAATGTTAAGAAAGATCCGGGCAATGCATAGCCGATGCCTTGGAGAGGGGATGGGGGTGAGGTGATACGCGTGAAGGCAGTTGAGTATAAATCTAAACAGAAGCTTTCAACTGTTCCTCAGAAACCCAAGCACCGTGGAACCCATATGGTACTCGCTGGGGAATTAACACCCGCGCTACTGGTTCACCTGTGATATCCTGAGCATTCACGACTACGAGTTCAGAAGTCTCCTCTACAGTATCGTAAACGAAAGTCACCAGCCAGCCATCATCTTCATCCTTAGCACCAGGACGCGGTACAAATACAGCTTCACCGCCATAGCGCCCTCTTCCAAATGCATGAGTTTCGGACTTGCCAGCGCTGAGGTCGTACTTGATGATACCCTCGAACAAAGGCATGGAACCTTTCGCCGCTTTGGCAGTGTATCCGTATCGGGTTTTTTGCCCTAACAGATTTTCATTGATACGGGGAAATTCAGAGGCGATATCATCCAGCATCTCTTCGCTGACTTTGCCCGTTTTCACGTTAAACCGCCAACGATGCAGGCGGGGGATATCTGCTTGCGAATCGATGTGTGTGTCTTGCGGCACATCCAAGACAGTGGTAGAATTCATGCGACAAGCAATCAGCACGACCTCGTCTCCTTCTTCGTAGGCATTGAGAGTGTGGAAGATATAGCAAGCGGGGCTCTCAAACCAGCGAATGTTACTGTTATTACCGTAACGGGGAACAATACCAAAGCGACTGGGTTTGTCGCGCTCAAACTTCATCATTGGTTCGCCCCGTTTCATCCTTTCCTTACTGAAAGTCAGCGGCAAATCCATAAAAATTGTGTAGTCTTCAGTGATGGCAAAATCGTGCATCATCACCGCCATTGGTATATCAATAGGTTCCGTCTGCAAAAGTTCGCCTTCTGGTGAAACCACGCTGTATTGCACGTATGGTGGTGCGAAACCGTAACCGAAGAACATCATCTCACCCGTCACTGGGTCTACCTTGGGATGAGCAGTCACCGCCGAAATGAGCTTGCCATTGTAGGTATATTCACCAATAGTCTTTAACTCAGGAACCCTAATTGCGTGAGGTGCACCCCCCTCCCACAGCGCTAAGAGTTGACCTGCATGCCATACAAGAGCTGTGTTAGCCGGATTCTTCATTGGTTTAGGAAGACTGTTTTTTTGGGGCGGTTCTAGTAAGCCAGTCCAAACAGCTTTACTTACTTCGTTCTCGATTTTCCAAGCTTTTGTCCGCACATACCGATTGCGATAGGTAGCTTTGCCGTTGCTAATTCGTACCCCATGCAACATCCCATCGCCATCAAACCAATGATACTTTCCGATGGGTGTCCATTGCGGATTAGGACCATTGCGCACGAACATTCCTGATAAGTCGGGAGGTAGTTCACCTATGACTTCCAGAGTGTTAACGGTGCTTTCTTCACGCACTGGCGCAAAGTTACCATCGAGATAAGGATTGACTTTTGTTGTTGCCATGATTCCTGTCCGAAGCTGAAATGACTATATTATCGGCACTTCGTTATATTAGCCATAGCCCTTACTATAGATAACAATTACAGGAATTTGAACTAGGAATAGTACATGGGAGTACAAGCGCGACGGGCGTGGGAGACTGATGTACAGACGCTTTCATCTCTAGCGCGTCTCTACAATGACTAGTGACCAATCAAAAATCCTAATTGATATGAGTCTAACTCTTTATTTCCTCCGTCATGGACAGACACAATACAGCCGTAATAATTTCTTCTGTGGTTCGATAGATCCAGAACTTACGCCAGATGGTTTGGAGATGGCTAAGGCTTTTGCTGCTGCATACAGTTCTACCCCCTGGAGTGCAATTTTTTGCAGTCCAATGAAGCGAACGATCGCCACAGCAAAACCTTTGTATGAAGCAATCGGGATGCAACCAGAACTCCGGGATGGCTTGAAGGAAATCAACTATGGCAAATGGGAAGGCAAAACACCAGAGACGGTGAACCTGGAATTTCATGATGATTATATTCGCTGGTTGGCAGATCCGGCTTGGTATGCGCCTACGGGTGGGGAAATGGCAATTGCGATCGCATCTCGTGCTACGCAGGTGATTGAAGAAATCAAGCAACTTTACAGTAGTGGGAATGTTTTAATTGTTTCCCACAAAGCAACCATCAGGATTATGCTATGCAGTTTGTTGGGAATTGATGTGGGACGCTTTCGCTACCGATTGGGATGCCCAGTAGGGTCTGTAAGTATTGTAGAATTTGGCTCACATGGTCCTCTACTCAAGGCGTTGGCTGACCGTACTCATTTTAATGAGCGGTTGCGTAATTTACCAGGAACTTAAGTGAGATATTGCAGGCATCTTGCCTGCCCCACAAGAGGCGTCCCCACCCCTGAAAGGGGATGGGCTTTCTGCTCTCAACACTGTAACGCCAATCATCAAGATACCGCGTAGAGGCAAGTACGCATGCTATTGCAACAATGGAGAGCGACTCAGAACGTTTTTGTTTGATTACCAACGCCTGAATCTCTCAATAGTACCTGTTGTTTCTTGGTTAAACACATGGCGATGCCTTTCTCGTAGTAAGCTGCTTCGTTAATGAAAACTGGATAGACTGTTGATTCTCCTTCATAAGCAATCTCCTTACCATCAAAGGTTAGGAAAATTGGATCACCTGGATTGAGAGGCTCATAGTCCCTAAACTGAAGCTGTTGGTGAATCATCGCCTGAATCTCTCCCTTCTCATTTCTGGGGTAATCGAGAGTTCCCACATATTCATACAAGGTGAGTGTGCTGTTAGTCTGTGGAACTGAACCTTTGTTGTATCCTTCTATGTAGTCCAAGATGACAGAAACCAGTTTCTCCGTTTTCGCAAACAAGTCTGCATTCAAGACACCCTGAGCCACAGGACCCACTTCAATGACAAAACCTAATTCGCATAGGGATCTCAGAAGGGCGCTTTCTTGGTCGGGTGGTGTCGAACAAATCTTTATCAAGGGATTCATCGAGCTTAGATACGCAGCTAATCGCAGACTGAAGGGATGCTGGTTCTCCAGCATGATACTCAACCCCATGTTTGCAGTTGTGGTATGCAAATCCAAAATCACATCCACTTGGGATTTGCCTTTCGGTCCGAGTATTTGGTCGATCGCTTTTGCCCTCATCTGTTCATAGCCACAGAGTGTTGGATCGAGCAGATCTTGACTTTTGAAGCAACGATTCAAGTCCTTGTCAATGTAGCGCCTCTTTTCCTCAAAGGCTTTGGGATTGGCTAATAACGTCAAAGTTTCAAAGCTAGAGCGCTGAATCTGATGGGGAAACTGGTCAAATTTTTTAATCAGGTATGTTCCTGTGAACTCATTTCCGTGGGTTCCGCCAACGATCGCAACCCGATTGATTTGGTTCATATGATAACTCCTTACAAGGTAACACGGAAATTGATGGTAGGCACTAAACACCTCCAGATTGCCAGTTACCTGCTGCTGATTGACCTTCTTCTCACGGACACTTTCTACAATGGAGGGAACCCCCGCACACAAGTCTCCTCCTCTAGGTCCTCCATTTCTCACAAATCAAATAGGACTGCTATAGATTAAATTTAAAAGATTTAGTTTGAACCTCTATTTTTTTTGAGCTTTCGGCGTTTCGAGAACATGATCAATTAATGCTTTCGCCCAGTCGATTCCTTTCTCTTTGGTTTTGTGCCAGTCACTACCAAGGCAGGGATAGCCATACCGTACTGCTTTATTAGTGCCATACACAATGAAAAACCATTCATTATGTTTTTTATGGTAGTTATAAAAAATTTTGTATTTTCGATGGGTAACAAAAGTGTCACCGTAGGGTGAAACGTTCTCACTAAGTTCTCTCATAATTCCTCCTGAGTTGCTGTTTTCAAGCGCACCTGTAAACCGCTTTAGCCAAGCGGCGCATACTCCGCATTTGACACAAAAAAGGCATAACGCCTCTAGACAGATGTATACAAATAATATGGTGTTATTCTCATTCCAAAAGAACCTTGCAATAATTTTAAGAAAAAACTTTTTACTTTATTCTTAGACTCAAGATTTGATGTTAGTGTTGTATTTCAGACTTTACCGTTGTTAACAGGCGCATCGTTTTCACCTTAGGGATGAATTAAGCTTAAGCTTGCAGTACAAAAGGAATGAATTAAAGTTAAGTTTGTAAGTAATCATGTATACAAATCAAATTTTTATGAGGTTCCCTCCCTACATCCGCTCAGATGTGCTGATAAACTAGGCTTGACTCGCTACAAATTTCGCCAGACTTTCAGCAAACATAGCCTTACATCCCCACGCCCGTTGACGGATGGGGAATTACGGCGAAAAGTTAAACTTGAGCTAGTTAACCGCACACCATACAGAAGTAGCATCACACCACCGAAAAGCAGCAGCAAAACGCTAGTGCGATCGTGAGTGTTGACCATAAGCTACTTAAACTACGGTAAATCGGGCTGCTTACTAAAAATTAACTATAAGTTAAAATTAAATTAAAGTTAACAATAAATAGTTCCGTATGCTCAAATTCTCTGTCAACAAGAGGTAGTGTTACGTTTCGTGTTACCAGAGGCAAAAGTTGTACGAAGTATGCATTTCATGGCACGAACCCTGCCTCATATATGACCTTTCAAATGTCTAAGAAGTTATTTTTACCAAAAATTTTGGTAAAATATGCTTTGATGACAATTATACGTAATTTTGAAAATTTTTTGTAAAAAAACATACTTTAATTAAGGTTAGATTAAATATCTTTAACAAAAAATTCTTTATTAGGGGTGAGTTATGAGCCAGCCAGATCAGGGAGACAAAGACAGCTTTTTGTACCCTCATAGTCGCTATTACGGTCAAGTTAAGCCACAAAACCTGTTGTTTAACGCCAATCTGCAAGAATTTGCTCAAAAAGTTGGCTATATCACCAATTTAGAAACTTCTGGAAAAATCTCTCCTGAACAAGCCTATGAGCAAATTAAGGCGCTCTGGAAACAGTTAAAACGTAGCAAAAAGGAACTAGGGATTGGCGATGAGCCGCCAAACGAACCAGAGCCACCACCGGATGCAACTTAAGCTTAATCAGAGTCCAATAGGAGTACTTCAAACTCTTTTGGAGTTAGCGATACCACTATACTTTCAGAATCATTTTTAGAATCTACTCGAATCAACCAGCGATCGCTAGACTGACCACTAGAGAGTAGTTCTCGACCACAAATAACTCCAACTTTTCCAGCTACGTATGCTGGACGAAGAATTAAAACTTTGTCTCCTACTTTGGGGTCAATAGCGCTCCTCAACCGAAACTTTCAAGAATGAAACTACGTAAGTGAAATCCGAGGTAATTTATAACCTGCTCTTAATCTTAGCCAAAAACGCGTCTATTTTCTCATGGACGGATTTAGAATGGACTCAAAAGCTTTGTCCTTGTCCTTTGAACAGGACTTTCGCTAACAAGAAGTGGAAATTTCTTTCCTAGCTTTGTCAATGCAGGTGCATGATATTGATATCATACCCAACGAACCAAGACCAATGCAGATTACTCAGTGTCTCCACACAGCCATTCTTGTCACTGACCTAGAACGCGCCGAACATTTCTATGGAAAGGTGCTAGGATTGCCGAAAATACAACGCTCCCTGAAATACCCTGGCGCTTGGTATCAAGTTGGAAACTATCAAATTCACCTGATAGCCGCCGTTCGAGTTCCTACCGAAGACCAAAACGAAAAATGGGGACGCAACCCCCACATCGCCTTGTGCGTTGCTGACTTAGACGCAGCCAAACAACAACTCCTAGATCATAATTGCCTTATTCAACCCAGCGCCTCCGGACGCCCAGCCCTCTTCACCAAAGACCCAGATGGCAATGTTATAGAACTGATTGACACTCCTCAGCCTGAAGGCATGAGGATTCTTCTCTCACGGGATCTTATCTAGACTAGCATTGCTACTAGCCCCCGACAGAACTCCTCCAGAAGCAATTTGCAACCCCACTGGCTGTCCGACAGCGAGGACACCACGATTTCTAATTACTTGTGCTGCGGCGACATCCCTATAGGTGGTGTAGTTACACACATTGCAGCGATGGATTCTTTCACTCAAGTCTTTTTTGCCTGTATGCGTACCGCAGTTAGGACAAATTTGACTTGTGTAGTCTTTATTGACTTTAAGAAAAAAGACATCGCGCTTCCAACAGATATAAGACAAAATATTGAAAAATTGTCCGTAGGCAGCATCAAGTGTGTGCTTTCCAAATAGCCCTTTTGCCCAAGCTTTAAAGTTGATGTCTTCAACAAATATTGCTCCGGCATTATCGCATAAACGATGGGCTAATTTGAAATGCCAATCTTTTCGGGTATCATTAATTCTTTGATGAACTCTAGCTATTTTCCTCTGGAGTTTTAGCCAATTACTAGAACCTTTTTTCTTGTGCTTTAGTCTTCGTTGCAGTAATTTCAACTTGCGGTGAAGTGCGTTAAAAAATCGCGGTCTAGAAACTAATTCCCCATCTGAAGTAGCCAAGTATTTGTCTAGTCCGATATCTACTCCTAGCGGGTGTCCTGAGAATGGCACATCAGGTACTTGTACACCTAGTTGATAAGTGAGCATAACAAAATAGCCACTTGCTCTCTTGACTACCCTAATCTGCTTGAAGATAAAGCCAAGAGGCAGTGGACGAGACATTTTCATCTTTACCCAACCAATCTTTGGTAGCTTGACTCTTCCTGATTCAACAGCACTCTGTTTAACATCTGGATAGACAAAAGAGCGCATTTTCTTTTTGAATCTAGGAAAGCCATGTCCACGTTCCCACATTGATACGAAAGCAGCTTCTAATTGTCTTAAAGTCTGCTGCAAAACGTGAATATGTGGCTCTGTGAGTTCCTCGATATTTTTCTTCGCTGCCGTTAAAGATTTACATTGACTGTAATAGGTTGGTCGCGATGCATCCGCTGGAAGTATATATTCGGAAACTAGACTACAAGCATTAACAGCAGACTTGCGAGAATTGACCCAATCCTTACGTTCTCGCAAAGCAAAGTTGTAGACCTTCTTGCACACGGATAACCATGCCTCGAAAGTCTTAACTTGTTGCGCTGTTGGTTTAAGTTTGTACTCGTAGTTTACTGTTATACTCATGGAGTTACTATAACATAATGAACAAACGCTGCTGCATTTATTCATAATTTTTAGAACAAAGAAAAAGCCGCCCTCCACTATCGTTAAAGGGCGGGGCTTGTATCCCATTATTTCCGGTCAGCAATGAGAAGCCCAGATGAGGCAGATGAGGTAGAAAGATAAATTTTTTCCTAACTCTGCTTTCTTTATTGCCTCTTGCGGTTCAAATTCCAAAACAAGTGCGTTACACTCCTCTCAAATCTTACCTTTGCGTTCTTCGCGTCTTGGCGGTTCGTTAATGAAAATCTTCGCCTACACCTACAGCGATCCCCTACTAGAACCCACTCCTGATCCCACAACTTGGGAATGGGAGTTAGACGGTATTTACCAAGACTTAGGCAAACGCTCTCAACTACAAAAATTATTCAACGACTGTAAAACCGAACCACCAAATTGTCTCCTCATCCGCCGCTTAGAAGAATTGGGGGATACTCTAGAGGAAGTGAGTTCGCGCCTTGCAGAACTGGAAGTCATGGGAATAACACTCATTGCTGTTGAGCAAGACTACAATTCTTCCCAAGATAGTCCCAACCTCCGCGCCGAATTGCTGAAATTACTGTACGAAATTCAGCATCAACAACGTAGCCGCCGCATCCGCCAAGGACATGCCCGTAACCGTTTGGATGCTGCACCACCACCTGGTAAAGCGCCCTACGGCTACCGTCGAGGCAAAGGAAAATATATCATCGATCGCACGACTTCCCCAGTCGTCAAAGATTTTTTTGAACACTTCTTACTCTATGGTTCTCTGCGAGGATCTGTCCGTCACCTAGTGAAAAAATACGGCAAGAAAATTTCTGTCACCACCGGACGTCGTTGGTTGACAAATCCCGTCTATCGCGGTGATACAGCTTATCAAAACGGAGAAATCATTTCCAATACTCATGCTCCTATTATTACCAGGGAAGAAGCTGCCCAAGTTGATAGACTGTTGCGCCGCAACAGGCGTTTACCACCTCGGACAGCTAGCGCACCGCGTTCTCTGGCTGGGTTGGTTGTCTGTAACGAGTGCCAATCTCACATGAGCGTGACTCGTGTGACTATGCGCAAGCAAGAGAAAGAGTATCTTTATTTACGTCCTATTAGCTGCCCCAAACACCCCAAGTGTCGCGCCCTTCCCTATCAAGAAGTTTTAGAACAGACAATCCAAACGGTTTGCCGTGACTTACCCCTTGCTGTGGCGCTTATGAATTTCCCTCAGTTGGATGCAGTCAAAAATAGCTTAAATGAAGCTATTTCCCGCCAGCAAGAGGTACTCAATCAGTTACCCTCTTTGTTGGAAACTGGAGTGTTGGATGTGGAAACAGCAAAGTTAAGAGCATACAAAATCCGCACAGAAATGTCTGCACTCCAAGCAAAACTAGCAACTTTACCACCAGTTAATTTGCGTTCTGTTGCCCAAGCTGTTTCCATTCCGCAATTTTGGTTAGACTTGTCTGAAGCAGAGCGACGATTTTACTTTCGAGAATTTATTAGGCAAATTGAGATTATTCGTCAGGATAAAGAGTGGGAATTGCGAGTTATTTTTATTTTTTAAAATTTTAAAACGAACTTGAACGACAGGCTTTAACTCAATATGTAGCCAGGGTTAGCTGCTGACTTGAAGAAACCACCTTTTTTAGTGGTGATATCAAATCTGGTACTTACTATAGCGCTTCTCATTTAAATGAAGTAATTATTTATCTGTTTTATCTGTTTCATCTGTGTCCATCTGTGTCTATCTGTGGTTCATTATTTCTTTGGTGTATTTTACAACGGGTTGTAAATCGCTATAATCCATACCTCACGGAGGTTGCGCTACCCCTCCTTTGTAAGGACAGGGGTAGGGGTAAAGTTTCGCGGATACGATAAGTAAACAAATAGATTTCATATGACTTATCTAATTTTTTGATTTTTGATATTAAGGCTTGTATAAAATACAAAATACTGTAGACTAATTAAGTGTAAATGCTGATGAAAAACATGGTTCATGAGTTATACTTAATTTTTCTCTGCACCCTTTGTTTCTAGGTTTTTCTTTTTGTGTAAAAATCTGCTTTTTAAGATTGGTGCAAGATGTCAGTTATCAGGAGATCGCAATGGTAAATAATGAAATAAATATCGCGGCTACTTTAGTTTCCCAAAATTTTTGGGCAAAATATTTTTTCATCACTTATCAATACTTAAAGAAACGGCTAGAAAATCCGGAATGGTTTTTGATGGTTATAATGAGTCGATTTAAGGCTGTGCCGCTTTTGAAAAGCTTCTTTGTTCAACCCCAGAGAATTGAAATAAATCAGGCAACACGTTCTTTATTTGATATTGAAGTAGATGATGTCGTTGAATCTTTGAAAAAAGATAGTTTTTCCCTTGGGCTGAATTTGCCGCAAAGCATTCTACAAGAAATACTACAATTTGCAAGCACTACAAATTGTTATGGTGATGGCGAACACCACCTTGGCTTTTATTACACTGAAAAAGAAAAAGCAGAATCTAAGTGTGGGAGAACTTTTAAACGTGGTGACTATTTCAATAGTAATTTGCTTTGTCCAGCTATCAAAAAACTTGGAAGTGACCCAAAGTTATTGGAGATTGCCGCTAAATATTTAGGCGGTACTCCCGTGCATACCGGAAGTCGTCTTTGGTGGTTGTTTTCGCTGAAAGAACAAGAGCAGCACCTTCTTTTAGAGAAAATGAGGTTTCTTTCATTACAAGGAAGTACCAGAGAAGGAGCTTATTTTTTTCATTACGACCTTGATGACTATCAATTTTTAAAATTTTTCTTTTACCTGACAGATGTAGATGTATATAGTGGTGCTCACGTTTGTGTTCGTGGCAGCCACAAAAAGAAGAAGCTTGCTCATCTGCTGTCATTTTTTAGACGAAGTTCCGATGAAGAGATTGCTGACTATTATGGTGCTGAAAATGTACTACCTATCTGTGGAGAAGCTGGTTTTGGATTCGCAGAAGATACTTTTTGTTTTCATAAGGCAATGATACCAACTCGTAAAGACCGTTTGATGTTACAAATACAATTTGCCCTAAAGGATTATGGAAACCATAACGATTTGGTAGAACCATCGGCACTAAAAAGATGTTTCTAACTGTCTCAAAAATCCCATTTTATGCTATTGAAGAATTCCCTACTCAATTTGCACTACGAAGCACCGCATAACAATAGTGCATTACAGATTAACAGACCCTACTTTTCTCTAAGAGAATTTTGTCGCATTTAAAACTATTAACGACTTGGCTAGATTCTTGTTCTCATTGTTTAAAATAACTCGAATTTTTATTGATGAATGTACGAGAAATTTCATCTGGAGTGGACGACTGTTGCAATTGACTGATTTTTTTATTTCCGCTAATCGTTGTGTTTTAAAATTTTCTAGTCTTGATTAAGTTATTTTTAAGAATAAAATTAAGCTTAAATAAATATTAACCAAAGTACTATAGCAGTCCTATCTGATTTACCAAAAAAAGAACTCAGAACACAGTTGTCAGAACTCAAAATAAAAAACGCGCATGCGCCCTTCAGTATAAGTTCTCTACAACTGGGTGGAGAGTATTGGTATAAGGAAATATGTATAGAATTCCTATTTTATTTTTGAAAGACACGTAGGGTGGGCAATGCCTACCTATCTGGGTTATATCTCGGTTTTGGTGAGCATTGCCCACCCGAAAGATACTTAGATTTTTTCAAAAATAAAACCAAATTGCTATATTTCTTCATGGATATATATTTCTTCATAGATAAAAAAAGAATTCTTTCCTTGCCAAATAGAACATATTTTATTTGTGGGGACCCAACTGTGTTCTGCGTTCTACATTCTGTGTTCTTCTTAAAGCAGGAATTCAGTCGTCATTCGTCATTCGTCAGAAGTAAAAAGGGCTTTGGTCTGGCTTTGAGACAAGAGCATTGTACTTCATTTACTTGGAATGTGCTGTATGAGAATTATTAACTGTTAAGACGCTTAGACAAAGCAGCGGTGAGGCAGGCTAGAACACCAAGAAAAGAGACAACAGAGAATTTCACATAGCCTACGGCTGCCCAAGGGCTTATCATTTAGGATTGCTATACATGTAAGATATTAGCTAGATTCATGAAAATCTTATCCTGTGGTAACTTAATTGAAGATTTTAATAAGTAATAGTTTTAGCAGTTTGAGCAAAAAAAGAGGAAAAATATGTGAAAAAAAATTATTCCTTTACGAGAAAATGTAAGTTAATTTAAAATGAAGGGATTGTTTAAAAGATTCCTTGTTACAAGTGGCAACATTCGAGACTCCAGAGCGTCTGGAGTTTAATCGAACCAGCTAGCAGAACAAATATCCACCGAATATGCAAGAAGGAAGCTTTATTTGGGGTCGTCTAGAAAAACAGTATCGCACGGTTGATAAATGGATTGATTGGGTATGGGTGATAGTGCTGCTTTTGGCAGCAGTTTTACTCTTTACCATCAATCTTGGAGAATTGCCGCTGCGAGATTGGGATGAAGGTACTGTGGCACAAGTTGCACGAGAAATATGGCGTGCCCCAGCTGGTTCAATGCATTGGCTGTATCCGACGCTAGGGGGTGAACCATATTACAATAAGCCACCGCTCATACACTTGCTGATTGCTTGGGCTTACTCTTTGGGGGGAGTGCATGAGTGGACAACACGCTTACCCGGAGCAATGCTCACAGCTATCTGTGTGCCTTTACTGTATTACATTGGACGAGAAATATTTCGCCAACGTTGGGCAGCAATTTACAGCTCGTTGATTTACCTGACAATGCTACCCGTGGTGCGTCACGGGCGGTTAGCAATGTTGGATGGAGCAGCGGTGTGTTTTTTCATGGTTATGATATTGTGTTTGTTGCGATCGCGCCGCAATTTACGTTACTGCCTTGGTGTTGGCATCGGTTTTGGATTGATTTGCCTGACTAAGGGGATATTGGGCTTATTGTTGGGTGCGATCGCCCTTGTTTTTCTGTTTTGGGACACACCGCGACTCCTCACCAGTCGATATATGTGGACAGGAATGCTGCTTGGCATTACACCTGTTACTTTTTGGTATGGTGCTCAGTGGATTCACTATGGCTTTACCTTTACCAAAATCGGCATGATGGATCAATCGGTTAGCCGTGTTTGGAATTCAGTTGAGGGTCATTCTGGACCAGTGTGGTATTATCTGCTGGAGATTCTCAAATACACATGGCCCTGGTTGATTTTTTTGCCGTCAGGAATGCGCCTGTGTTGGGAAAATCGCAACCTGAGTTGGGCAAAACTTGTGCTGGTGTGGTGTTTGGTTTATCTGGTTGCTATTTCCTTAATGGGAACCAAACTTCCTTGGTATGTATTCCCAATTTACCCAGGCATAGCCTTAGCTTGTGGTGCCAAGGTTGCAGAAATCGAAAAAATGCCCTTACTGTCATCTTATCCTCGCTCTTTGGTAGTATCTTTTGCATTCCTGTCTATAGTGGCAACTGCTGGAAGCATTTACTACAGTTTAGTCAGTACAGCAAAATCTGACTTACAACTGATTTTTGCAGCAGTAGCGACGACAATGGGTTTAGCCGCTGTTTTGGCACAGCGAGGTGACGGGCAATTCCTCAAAGTTCTATTTTGGGGTAGTTATGTTTCGCTACTGTTGTTGATGAAATCTCATTACTGGGTTTGGGAACTCAACGAAGCTTATCCAGTCAAACCAGTTGCAGAGATGATCCACCGGGCAAACCCAACAGTAACCAAGATTTACACGTCTTTTCACTACCATCGTCCGTCGTTGGATTTTTATAGCGATCGCACCATTGTTCCCGCTTCTTTGACTGAACTACAGCATTCTTGGCTATCTGACGGACAACCGTACTTCCTGCTTGATGAACCTGCACTCAAAAACCTTAACCTGGAGTCGGTGAAGTTACTTGACCATGCTTTGGATTGGTCACTAGTTACAAAAAAAACTAAGTAATTCTACACATAGAAGGAATCAGTTAGTAGTTAGTGGTTAGGTAAACAACCAACAACTAATCACTAACAATTCCCAATTTCCAATTCTTAACGTTGCTTCTCTATTTTTGGCAAGCTTGGATAATCGTCGTAATCTGTAGCTTGTTGGGTTATACCAATCATACTTAAGACAATAGCACCTCCTACAACCAGAGCGACTACAGGGCGCTTGAGGATGACGAAATCCCGTAGAATCCTAGCTAAAGGTCGGCTTTGACGACGGAGTGCCGACGATATTATTATCTGTTTGTAGGTTACCGGATCGCGGACGTAATGACCGCTTTGACAAACGACTAACCTTTCCTGACAATACGGACAGGTAAACAACCCAATGCACGCCTTTACTGGCTTTGGTGTAGCATTTCTTTGGCAAATTGGGCAAGTCACATAATGATTATCAAAGGTGTGTGTATTCATCTACCTCGTCCGCCTAGTCCACTTACTTGCTCTATCTCAATAGCTACAGAGAATTTCCAAAGAGGGCACCCATGTAGATTACCGGTGTAGTCTGAAATCAGCCATGAATCACCGATATCGAAGGGCGGAAGCCCTTAAATTATTATTTATAGGGATGAAGCCGACGGGAAAGGTAGCCCGTAAGACTTATCCGTAAACTCCCGTTGCCGGGAAACCCCTTTCGGGTAAAGTTAGCAAGCGCCAAAGTTCAAGAGCGGTACTTTCCTACATACACTGCTTTATTCTCCGTAAGGCTGTTTAATATGTGAGGTTTCAGAGCTACAAACTGGCAAGCATTCGTAGGTGAGACTTTAACACTCCTCTTGAACGTAGTCCAGTTAAGGACTTAGGCTGGTCAGGTAGAGCGAAACGCAGACCCTATGCTTTTAGGCATGGGGTTGCTTCTCAACTAGAGAACCCTGACGCATACAGTGTTCATGTTTAGACAGGCAACAGCCTGTGCTACAAGCATGGCTCAATGGTTGCAACACGAGTATAGCTAGATTTTTGTGAGAATAACCAAGAAAGGATAAAGGATGAATGACTCCATACTTCAGTATATAGTTCATACCACCTACCGGGAATTCACCCTCAAGGCGTATATGTACTTTTGCCTTGGGTTCATACTTGATCATCACCTCCGGCAACCTGACGAACGGGCGTCTACACTCTTTAACCTTCAATGGGCTCCTCGCTACTCTAGATGACTGCTCAATAAAGACCATTAACCATCAATTCTTTCCCATTTAAGCATTGTCCCTACAAAAATTGTGAGCAATGGGAATATTTTTACCAAAGCTTTGTAAAGCTAGCATATGCAATGCACTTGTCTGGTTGCTAAATGATCACTCACAATGAAATGTAAGACATAAAAATTTAAATTTTTTATTAGATTTAATCCTCCAGTCAATGACGCTTGTGCCTGCAACTGAACTGAGGAAGGTGTTGGAACAACCTGCTTTTAGCACTCCTTCCGCCCGATTGACCCATCTGCTTAACCGTTTTCAACCATCCCCAGAAACCGTTGTGCTGCTTTTAGCCGTCCTTATAGGCGGTGGCAGTGGAATGGGTGTGGTTACTTTTCACTACTTGATCGAGCTGATTCACCACCTGATGCTGGAAAATTTTATGGGTGCGATTGGTGGTTGGGGCGCTTGGACTCTAGCCTGTGTGCCCATCCTTGGTGGATTAATCGTCGGGCTGATGCGCTGGCGCACCCAAGACTTTGGTCCAGAACTTTCATCTCTAATCGCTGCTTCTCAAGGAGGAGAGATCAAGCGACCATTACGACCAGTTACCAAGATGCTGGCAGCATCAGTGTCTTTGGGGAGTGGTGCTTCTTTAGGACCAGAGGGACCAAGTGTAGAAATTGGCGCAAATTTTGGTACACTGCTGTCTGTTGTTTTACAAGTCTCTCAAGAACGACGGCGGTTACTTTTAGCTGCTGGTGCTGCTGCTGGTTTGGCTGCTGGATTTAATGCCCCCATCGCCGGAGTTTTCTTTGCCTTAGAGGTGGTGTTAGGTGCTACATCCTTTGCCACTTCTGCGGTGAGTGTGGTGCTGCTTGCAGCGGTCGTCGCGGCATTAATTGCTCAAATTGGTTTGGGCGCACAGCCTGCCTTTGCCTTACCCGTTTACCAAGTCCGCAGTCTTCTGGAATTACCGCTTTATGTGGGCTTGGGTTTGGGAGCAAGTTTAGTGTCTCTGGCTTATACTCAATTGATTCGTTTAGCGAAAGCCTGTTTTAAAGGGCAAATACCTTATTTACAATGGTTAGGTCAAATACCAGAGCCTATTCATCCAATTATTGGCGGAACTATCGTTGGGATTGTTGCTTTATTCTTCCCCCAAATTTTGGGCATCGGGTATGGAACTGTGGAAGCGATGCTTCAAGATGTAAAGTTTTCTTTACACTTGTTGCTTGTGCTGCTCTTCGTGAAGCTATTTATGACTGCTATCAGTGCTGGTAGTGGTTTTGTTGGTGGTGTATTTGCACCAGCCATGTTTTTAGGTGCTTCTTTTGGATCAGCATATGCAAAAATTTTGGCGGGCATAGCACCTGCGTTCACAGAGTTTATGGCAGCACCTCCAGCTTACGCAATGGTAGGAATGGCAGCAGTTTTAGCTGCAAGTGTTAGAGCTCCATTAACAGCAATTTTGTTGCTATTTGAATTAACACGGGACTACCGGATTGTTTTACCGTTGATGACAGCGGTAGGTTTGAGTGTTTGGCTCATAGAACGAATCAAGCCAACTTCTAACTCTAATTCAAACCTACAACAAATCGGTCTTTCTGAGTTGAAAGACGAGCAAGCTGAAATTTTGCAGCAAATCTTGGTAGAAGATGCCATGTACTCTGCTCCGAAAAAGCTGCCAGCAACCATGAAGGTGATAGAAGCAGCTTTGGAAATGACAGCAAATCTTTGCCGCAGTGCTTTAGTTATTGATGAAGCAGGACGATTAATCGGTATCGTTTCTTTAGAAGATATCAACCGCGCCCTTTCTCTTAAAGAAAAATACCCAAATTCGTCAAGTGAAATCCAAGCTAATATACCCAATCAAACACTGATGGACGTTTGTACCAGTGATATTCTTTATGCATTCCAAGATGAACCTCTAGCTGAGGCTTTAGATCGGATGGCACTTAGAGGTTTGCATCAGTTACCAGTCGTCGCGCGAGACAACCAAGAACATATTTTAGGTTTACTAGAAAGGGAGCAAATTGCCTTAACCTGCAACATAGCTGTGACGCGCAGGGCAATTCGCCACTATTTACCAATGGACTTCTTGCCAAAGTCATCTATCCACAAGGAAAGTAGTCAGAACTCAGAACTCAAAATTCAGAATTGAGAATTTCTCCTGTGTTCTGGGTTCTGTGTTCTGTGTTCTTCCCTCACAAGCAATAAGATTGAGTGCAAAAGTGAGTGCACTCTTGTTTAATGGCTTGCAAAACAGGTGTAAGCATTTTGCAATAGCCAGCAGTCAAAAGTCATTAGTCAATAACCAAAGCAGTCTCATGACTAATAACTAATGACTAATGACTAATGACTAATGACTTTCTACACAGCAGCTTCCGCTAGCTCAGCATCTTCTCTTTCGTCTGAGTCTATTTGTCTCAAACGAATGTGCTTTTTGCCTAAAGTAATGATAAACTCATCTCCTGGTTTGAGGTTCATTTGTTTGGTATACGCTGAACCTATCAGTAAGTTACCATTTGACTGCACGCTAATTCTATAGCTTGCACTGCGTCCACCCCGCCCATTTGCACTAGGAGCGCTGTCTAACTGAATGCCCTCAGCATCAATGAGAGCATTTAAAAATTTCATCATGTTGACGCGCTCTATACCGTTTTTGGTTACGGTGTAGTAGCCACACTGTTTGGCTTTTTCTTCTTTGCTTAGGTTTTCTAGCTCTTTGACTTTTTTGAGCAGATCTTCACCGACTAGGGGTTCAATTTTTTTCAGTTTAGCCATCAACTTAATTCAAAAACGAATGGTCGAATACAATGAATCGATTTTATTTTAGCTGAGGTTATGCAAGTGCGAACGCCATCATTTATTTTTTATAGGCGTGTTATTGGCAAGTATATTACACCCAGAGAGCAGAATTTTGACTCGGATTAGCAATATTGCCAATAGAATATATTTTAAAGAAGACAGGCAATGGTGATAACTATAGTTTGTAACGAACATGAATGACCAAAAAAAGGATGAATGATAAAGGATGATGCATGAAGTAAGAGAAAACAAGTCCTCAATGGAACCGTGGAGAAAATCAAACAGCGCAGTCAGATGAATTTGAATCCCTCAAATTCATCTGACTGGGTACTTCATACTTGGCACTTCTGGCTTGGTGGTGACTGGTACACTTTATTTGTTTAAGTTTCATAAAGCATACCTAAAAACGTTACCTACTTGCTGAATTTGATCATTGGCATACAAAATGATAAGCAAAACTGATCCTTAATCATTTGTCATTTGTGAGCCAGCGCAGCCAAGGAGTGTTTCCAACTGCCACGGCGACTGGTGTAAGCGCAAAGCGCAGGCTCCGCCAAAGCGCAGTGTCTCCGGAGGAGATAGCCAAAGGGTCATTTGTCATTACAAAAGACAAAGCGGGAGCAAAATGAAACTAACAACTAGAGGACACTACAGTGTGAAAGCGTTGCTCGATTTGAGTTTACAGCCAGAGTACGGTCCTGCGTCCACCAAGGCAATAGCCTCTCGTCAAGATATTCCAGCTCCTTACCTAGAAAAACTGCTAATAGAAATGCGTCGTGCTGGGTTAGTCAAATCAATTCGCGGTAGCATCGGCGGATATCAGCTGGCACGAAAACCTGCAGAAATCTCTCTAGGAGAAATATTAGAAGCAGTTGGAGAAAGTATTGAACCTTTACCCCATCACCAAGCTTCCCCAACACAAGCAGAAGATTGGGTAACATTTAGCCTTTGGCAGAGGCTGCACCAAAAGCTTAAAGAAGCTTTATACAGTATTACCTTGGCAGATCTTTATTACGATGCTCGTAGTTGGCAAGCTTCTCTTGGGGAAGAAGCAAGTTTTATTGTTTAGTCATTAGTCATTAGTCATTATTAGCTTAAGACACATGACCTCTGCTGTTGTCTTGATCATTGCTGCCACTTTAGATTACTTAATTGGCGATCCGTGGGGTTGGCTTCATCCAGTGCAAGTTATGGGGTGGGTCATTTCTCGCTTTAGCAAATTTGCTCTCACATATTGTCATAATTCCCTAACACAGCGCTTAGCTGGAATTGCGTTAGGCATTATCCTAATAATTGGTAGCGGCTTTATCGGCTACCTACTCATTCAAAGTGCCAGATTGGTGCATCCGTTTTTGGGAGTAACATTAGAAATTATTCTCTTAGCTAGTTGTTTTGCTCTTAGAAGTTTGAGACTAGCCGCCCAAACAGTTTTACAACCATTAACAGCAGGACATCTTTTAGATGCCCGTTCTACTTTAAGTAACTACGTTGGGCGAGATACAGAAAATTTATCAGAACCAGAAATTTTACGAGCCGTTCTAGAAACAGTAACAGAAAATGCCACCGATGGAGTTATGGCTCCTCTTTTTTATGCAATTCTTGGTGCGTTTATTCCTGTTATCGGTCCAACTCCCCTAGCTTTAGCATACAAAGCTAGCAGTACTTTGGATTCAATGGTAGGCTACCGTGAAAAGCCCTATACATATTTAGGATGGTTTAGTGCGCGGTTGGAAGATTGTTTGACTTGGATTCCTTGTCGGTTAACCGTGATCACTCTGGCACTGTTGTCGGGCAAACCTTGGCACGTTTGGCGAATTTGCCGTCGAGATGCTGTTACTGACCCAAGTCCTAACTCTGGCTGGAGTGAGTGCGCTTATGCTGCTATTTTGGGTGTGCAGGTGGGAGGTACAAATTGGTATCGTGGGGTAGCAAAACAGAAACCACTGCTGGGAAACGCGACACATCCTATCACCCCAACTTGCATTGATCAAGCTTTGCAACTAACTCGATATTGCTTTTTTCTCTGGTTAGGGATTGCTATACCTCTATTACTACTTGCCTGAAACAAGTCATCATGGAAGTAGGGAATTGGGAAGATGAAAAAGATAAGGAAAATGAGGAGGATAAAGGAGTCATTTCTGTGCCTACTCTGCCTACTCTCCTTATTCCCGATTTAACTATGGTTTACATTATTCAGGGTATCGGTCTATGACTGTGTCTGTCAAAACCAAAGTGGTTGAGATTCTCTCACCAGAAGAACTCCGTCGTACTGTGAATCGTCTTGCCTCTCAAATCGTAGAAAAAACGCGTGATTTGTCCCAACTGGTACTAATAGGTGTTTATACCCGAGGTGTGCCTCTAGCCCAGTTACTGGCGCGTCAGATAGAAACGCTTGAAGGTATACCTATAGCAATGGGAGCCTTGGATATCACATTTTATCGTGATGACCTCGACCAAATTGGGTTGCGGACTCCTGCAAAAACCGACATCCCTTTTGATTTGACAGGGAAAACTGTTGTGCTTGTCGATGATGTCATTTACAAAGGACGCACAGTTCGTGCTGCTTTGAATGCTGTGAACGAGTATGGCAGACCAGAAGTGATTCGTTTAGCCGTGCTGGTAGATAGAGGTCATCGTGAGTTGCCAATTCATCCAGATTTTGTTGGGAAACAGTTGCCCACCGCCAAAGAAGAAATTGTCAAAGTTCATTTACATAATTGGGATGGACGAGATGCTGTTGAGTTGATTGAGGATTAGTGCAAACTAGGCATAAGGGATATCAGGAGGATAAGGGTAGACGAAGCGAGTATTGACCACAGGTGAGTTTTTTATCTTCCTCATCTCCCTCATCTCCCTCATCTTCCTCATCTCCCGCATTTTTTTCACCGCATTACCGGGCTAGTGCAGGCTGGCAAAAATAACTGACCAGTGATAGATGTTGGCTTGAATACTG